>CAZTMO010000258.1:0-3182 GCA_964615105.1 uncultured Thermoleophilia bacterium | reverse complement strand
GCAGGTCGCGGATGCGGCGCAGATGCTCCACGCGCTCCGCCGGCGTGTCGAGCGAGCCGAACATCATCGTCGCCGTCGTGCGCATGCCGAGCCCGTGCGCCGTGCGCATGACCTCGAGCCAGGTGGCGGTCGGGATCTTGTGCGGGCTGATCTCGCCGCGCACGCGGTCGACGAGGACCTCGGCGCCGCCGCCGGGCAGCGAGGCGAGGCCCGCCGCCCGCAGGCGGCGCAGCGTCGCCTCGATCGTCAGCCCGCTCTGCCCGGCGATGTGGACGATCTCGGGCGGCGAGAGGCAGTGCAGGTGGACGTCCGGGAAGCGTTCCCTGATGCCGGCGAAGATCCCCTCGAACCAGTGGATGTCGAGGTCGGGGCTCAGACCGCCCTGCATCATGATCGCGGTGCCGCCGAGATCGAGCGTCTCGCGGATCTTGCGGTGGATGTCCTCTTGTGTCAGGAGGTAGCCCTCCCCGCTCCCCGGCTTCTTGTAGAAGGCGCAGAAGCGGCAACCCGAGATGCAGTAGTCGGTGTAGTTGATGTTACGGTCGACGATGAAGGTGACCTCGTCGCCGGGATGAAGACGGCGACGCACCTCGTCGGCGTGAAAGCCGAGCGCGAGCAGGTCGCCGCGCTCGAGAAGATCGAGGGCCTCGGGGTCCGTCAGGCGAGTCACGACGGCCCCTCCCTCAGGTCCATCGAGAGTACGACGTAATCACCGCCGATGCCGATGCGGTCGTGGTGCACGGGAACGCCGGCGATCACCTCGTCGCCGGGCTCGAGGGTGAAGCCGATCTCGCGATGGAAGGCGATGGAACGCGCGTTGAAGGCGCCCGTCTCGGCCATGATCCGTGTGCGTCCCAGCTCGCGCGCCAAGGCCGCGTAGCGGCGGTACAGCTCGACGCCGAGGCCGAGGCGGCGGTGGTCGCCGCGGACGCCCATGAAGTGGACGTAGGCGGCGTCGGGAAAGCGCTGCGAGAGCCAGCCGACGAGAAAGGCGATGAGCTCGCCCTCGTCCTCGACGATCAGCGTCGTGTCGCCGAAGTGCTCGAAGAGCTGCGGCTGGACGCAGTGGTTGAGGCGCTGCTCCCACCACTCGTCGAGCGCCCGGGACACGGCGATCGCGTCGCTCGGCTCGGCCGTCCGCCAGGTGAGACGCGCGACGTCGGGAACGTCAGCGGACATCGACGTCGAGTTCGGGGACCTGGCTCAACTCGCCGATCGCCGCCGCGCGGCGGTAGAACTCCAGCAGGCCGCGCCGGTACTCGGCCGTGAAACCGTACTTGAGCCGGTCGAAGTACTCCATGAGAAACGCCTGGCTGAAGTCGTAGCGCAGGGCCGCATCGGAGGCGGTCTGCTCCGGCTGCGCCGCGCAGCGCTCGCGTGAGGCGAGCAAGGCCTGACCGACAGCTTCGGCGGCGTCCGGCCGCGCGGCGGCGAAGTCGCGCCGCGCGGCACAGACCGCGAAGACCATCGGCAGGCCGCTGACGCGCCGCCACTCCTCGCCGAGGTCGTAGTTGTTCGGGTAGACCCTGGTCCTGAGCACGTGCAGGGCCTCGTCGCCGATCAGCACGAGGCCGTCGGAGGTCGCCATGACCTCCGAAAGCGGGCCGCGGCGGGGCACGAACTCGGGCGCGAGACCCCACTCACGACAGAGGATCTTGACGAGGCACACCGAGGTCGCGCTCTGCTCCGTCAGCGCGACGCGCGTCACCCTGGCGAGAGGCACGCGCGTGAACAGCTGCACCGAATCGACCGCGCCCATGGCGCTGATGGACACGTGCGGCAGCACCACGAGGGCGTCGGCGTGGCGGGCGAACTCGATCGACGACGGCAGGGCGACGTCGATCTCGCCTTCGGCGAGCAGCGCGTTCAACGCCGCCGGATGCCCCTCGACGATCTCGGCGGTGAGTCCGCGCGCCGCCAGTTCCTCCTCGAAGTGGTCGTACAGGGGGAAGCAGTTGATGAACCCGATGCGGCCGACGCGCACCGGCGCGGAGGCGTCAGTCATCGTATCGGTGGACGACGTTGTAGAGCGTGTCGCGCTCGACCGGCGTGCGCCCCGCGCCGCGGATCACGCGCACGAGCTCGTCGCGCGTGAGCTCCTGGCCAGTGTCGACGCCCGCGGCGTGGCTGATCTTCTCCTCCACCACGGTCCCGTCGAGGTCGTCGACGCCGAACGCCAGCGAGACCTGGGCCAGCTTTAGGCCGACGTTGATCCAGAACGCCTTGACGTGGCGGAAGTTGTCGAGCACGAGGCGGCCGACGGCGAGCATCTTGAGGTCGTCGTAGCCGGTCGGGCCGGGCAACGTGCTGAGCCCGGTGTTGGCCGGCTGGAACGACAGCGGGATGAAGGCGTTGAAGCCGCCGGTGTCGTCCTGGAGATCGCGCAGGCGCACCATGTGGTCGGCGAGCTCGGCGGGCGTCTCGACGTGGCCGTAGAGCATCGTCGCGTTCGACTTGAGGCCGACACCGTGGGCGGCGCGCATCACGTCGAGCCACTCCTGGCCGCTGATCTTGCGCTCGCAGATGAGCTCGCGGACACGGCCGCTGAAGACCTCGGCGCCGCCGCCGGGCAGCGAGCCGAGGCCCGCCTCCTTGAGCGCGAGCAGAGTGTCTTCGACCGAGAGGCCGGCGACCCTCGCAAGGTGCGCGACCTCACTCGCCGTGAAGGCCTGGATGTGGACGTCCGGAGCCAGGCTCTTCAGTCCCCGCATCATGTCGAGGTAGTACTCGAACGGGAGGTCCGGGTGCTCGCCGCCGACGATGTGGATCTCGGTGATGCCGCCGGTGAGCGTCTCGCGCGCCTTGTCGACGACCTCGTCGACGGAGAGGGTGAAGGCGTCGGCGTCGCCGTCGTCGTGACTGAAAGCGCAGAACAGACAGCGGTTGCGGCAGACGTTCGTGTGGTTGATGTGACGGTTGGCGATGAAGTACACGTCGTCGCCGGCGGCGCGCGAGCGGGCGAAGTCGGCGAGCGCGCCGACGGCGAGGATGTCGTCGGACTCGAGGAGGGCGACGGCGTCGGCTTCGCCCAGCCGTCGCCCGTCGGCGACCTTAGTCCAGATCTCGGACATGCCCGCGCGCGCGGCGAGAGCGTCGATGTGTGCGCTGTCCATCAGTCTCCTTGTCGCGGGGGGTCGGGCCCGTCGACGCGGCCGGTCACGCGACGCCGCCGCGTCGCGGCC
>CAZTMO010000257.1:0-3199 GCA_964615105.1 uncultured Thermoleophilia bacterium | reverse complement strand
AGGCCAGAGCTAGCGCTGCCAGGACAAACGCCGGCCACAATGGCAGCGGGGCCGACCGGCGAGGTCAAGCCGACCAAGGCCGAGCCGGCGGAGAGTACCCAGAAGCCAGAGAAGGCAGAAGCGCCCGCCGCCGCGGCCAGGACGGCGCAGAATCCTGCACCCAAAAAGAGCGACAAGGCGGAATCGGACGCAGCCGCGAAGAAGGCGAAGCAGGCAGCGAAGGCCAAGGCGGACGAGGCCAAGGCCGAATAGGCGGCCGACCGCCGGGGCCTGCCGGCGGCCGCCGGCCACGGACCGCCGCCGACGGTGCGGCGCAGAGTGGCGGGCGGCAGACCGTAGACAGTGACGACGCGCACGATGCGGCGGCCCGTGGGCCCGCGGCCGTGGGCGCGAACGGACGAGAGAGGAAGAGGAAGCGAAGTGGCTGAGATCACCGCGACACTGGTGAAGGAGCTCCGCGAGAAGAGCGGGGCCGGGATGATGGACTGCAAGAAGGCCCTGCAGGAGACCGGCGGCGACCCTGAGAAGGCGCTCGACGAGCTCCGCAAGCTGGGCCTGGCGACGGCGAAGGCGAAGAGCTCACGTGTGACCAAAGAAGGCGCCGTCGACGCCTACATCCACATGGGCGGGCGCATCGGCGTGCTCGTCGAGGTCGGCGTCGAGACCGACTTCGTCTCGCGTAGCGAGCCGTTCAAGCAGTTCACCCACGACCTCGCGATGCACGTCGCCGCGGCGATCCCCAGGTGGGTCACGCGCGACGAGGTCCCGGCTGAGGTGGTCGAGCACGAGAAGGCGATCTACGCCGAGCAGGTCAAGGGCAAGCCGGAGAACGTGATCGGCAAGATCGTCGCCGGCAAGCTCGACAAGTTCTTCGCCGAGACGTGCCTCATGGAGCAGGCGTTCATCAAGGACCCGGACCGGACGATCGAGGAGGTGCGCACCGACCTCGTCGGCGTCATCGGCGAGAACGTCGAGGTCCGGCGCTTCGCACGCTTCCAGCTCGGTGAGACCGTCGGAGAGGAGTGACGCGCGTGCAGGGCGAGCCAGAAAGCGGCAGCCCTGAGGGTGTCGCGCGGACCGTGGATGCGGCTACGGGCGGCGGGAGCGCCATGGGCGCCGACGCCGCCTTCAGCCGCATCCTGCTCAAGCTGAGCGGTCAGGCCCTCGGCGGGCCGGCGGCCGCCGGCGCGACCGGCCCCAGGCCCTCGCGGCGCGCGATCGACCCCGAGACCACCGCCGGCCTCGCCGCTTCGATCAGGATCGCCCACGACCTCGGCGTAGGCATCGCCCTCGTGGTGGGCGGCGGCAACATCTTTCGCGGCATGTCGGCGGCCGCCGGCGGCATGGACCGCACGACCGGCGACCACATCGGCATGCTCGCCACGGTGATGAACGCTCTCGCGCTGCAGGACGCTCTCGAGCACCAGGGCGTCGCGACGCGCGTCATGAGCGCGCTCGAGATGCGCGCCGTCTGCGAGCCCTACATCCGCCGCCGCGCTCTGCGCCACCTCGAGAAGGGCCGCGTCGTGATCTGCGCCGCCGGCACGGGCAACCCCTACTTCAGCACCGACTCGGCGGCAGCGCTCCGCGCCCTCGAGCTCGAGTGCGACGCCATCCTCATGGCGAAGCGAGAGTACGACGGCGTCTACAGCGCCGATCCCGAGAAGGACCCCTCGGCCGAGTTCATCCCCGAGCTGTCTCATCTGCAGGCGATCGAGCGCGGTCTTAAGGTGATGGACACGACCGCGCTCAGCCTGTGCATGGACAACCACATGCCCATCCACGTCTTCAGGATGAGCGGCGAGAACATCGTGCGCGTGCTCAGGGGCGAGCGCGTGGGTACCGTCGTGCATACGCCCGCGAACGGCGCGGGCGTGCAGAGGTAGGCAGAGGCCTCGGCCGCCCGCGCGGCGCGCCGGCGCGTCACCCGCGAAGGGGGAGGACAGCGTGGAGAGAGAGCTGCTCGACGACGCGAGACACCGCATGAGCAAGACAGTCGACGCGGTGCAGGTCGAGTTCAACACGGTGCGCAGCGGGAGGGCCAGCGTCGGCCTTCTCGACCGCATCCAGGTCGACTACTACGGCGCTGCGACGCCGCTCAATCAGCTCGCCAACGTCGCCGCCCCCGAGGCGCGCCTGCTCACCGTCCAGCCCTACGACAAATCGGCGATGAAGGCGATCGAGAGGGCGATCCGCGAATCGGACCTCGGGCTTAACCCGGCCAACGACGGGACCGTGATCCGCCTTCCGATCCCGACGCTCACCGAGGAGCGCCGTCGCGATCTTGTCAAACTGGTCCATCGGCTCGCCGAGGACGGCAAGATCGCGATCCGGAACGTGCGCCGCGACTGCATGAAAGACCTCAAGGAGCTCGCCCACGAGGGCGAGGTCGGCGAGGACGCCGAGAAGCGCGCCGAGGAGCAGTTGCAGAAGCTGACTGACGAGCACACGAAGCGCGTCGACGAGCTGGTGAAGGTCAAAGAAGCCGAGATCATGGAGGTCTGAGGCGCGGGCGGGCGCAGCGCGCCCCGCGCCTCGTTCGGACTCCGTCGCGGCCCCGACTGCCGGACCCGCATGACCGAGCTTCACGAATGAACGAACGGCACGCATGAGCGATCCCGCGGGCACACCGAATGGCGCCCCGGCGAGCGGCGCCCCCGACGATCCCCCGCCGCGCGCGAAGCGCGCGTCCGCCGGGAAGCGCGTTCGCCGCACGCTCACGCTTGCCAAGGTCAAAGGCGCCGCCGAGCCTGCGGCGGGCGGCGCCCGCTGTCGCTACCTCGCGCTCATCATGGACGGCAACGGCCGCTGGGCGCAGAGACGGCGCCTGCCGGTGGCCGCCGGCCACAAGGCGGGCGCCCGGGCGCTGCGCCGCGTCCTCGAGCACGCTCTCGACCTCGGTATCGAGGAGGTCACCGCCTACGCGTTCAGCACCGAGAACTGGAGCCGGCCCGAAGACGAGGTCCACGCCCTCATGGACCTGTTCGTCGAGCAGATCGAGTCGCAGGTCCCCGACATGCACGAGCGCGGCGCCCGCATCCGCTTCGTCGGCAGCCGCGCCGGCGTGCCGGCCGATCTCGCGCGCCGCATCGACGAGGCGGAGGAGCTCACGGCGGCGAACCCGCGCATGACGCTGTACATCGCCTTCAACTACGGCGCCCGGCAGGAGATCCTCGACGCGGCCGCCGGCCTCGCGGCC
>CAZTMO010000256.1:0-3237 GCA_964615105.1 uncultured Thermoleophilia bacterium | reverse complement strand
TCCGGCCTCCAAGAAGTAATTGGCGGTCGATACTTCGGGCCGCGCCCGCACCCGCGTCGGCATCGTCGCTGAGGAGCGCGACGCGCTCGCCGAAGCTTCCGCCGCGATGCGGCGGAGCGTCCGCGGCGAGCGCGTCGCCCGCCTCGGCTGACCGCACTCTCGCCTTCACCACGTCCCGGCTTTCGGTTAGGCTACGTCCCGGCAGGGGCACGCCGTCGGCGACTCCCCAGCGGTCCCCGTCCCAGCGTCGAAGGAGCTCACGTGAAGGTCAGACGAGCCCTCATCTCTGTCTTCGACAAGAGCGGCCTCGAGACGTTCGCCAGAGGCCTCACCGACCTCGGCGTGGAGATCGTCTCGACGGGCGGTACCGCGAAGCTGCTCACCGACAACGACATCCCGGTGACGTCCGTCGAGGAGATCACCGGCTTTCCCGAGATGCTCGACGGCCGCGTCAAGACGATGCACCCTCGCATCATGGCCGGCGTCCTCGCGCGGCGCGACGTGCCCGAGCACATGAGGACCCTCGCCGAGCATGGCATCGAGCCCATCGACATGGTCGTCTGCAACCTCTACCCGTTCGAGGCCGTCGCCGGGCGGCGCGAGGTCGAGGACGAGGTCGTGATTGAGAACATCGACATCGGCGGCCCGTCGATGATCCGCGCCGCGGCCAAGAACCACGCCGGCGTCGCCGTCGTCACCGACCACGAAGACTACGAGGCGCTGCTCGAGGAGCTGCGCGCCGGCGACGGCGAGCTTCGCGCCGCGACGCTCCGCGACCTGGCCACCAAGGCCTTCAACCGCACCGCGCACTACGACTTCGTCATCGCCAACTGGTTCAGCGAGGCCGAGGGCGACTTTCCGCAGCACATCATGCGCGAGTACCGCAAGGCCATGGACGTCAAGTATGGCGAGAACCCGCACCAGCGGGCCGCCTACTACGCCGAGGTCGGCCTGCGCCAGCACCTGCTCAGCCGGGTGGAGCAGCTTCACGGCCGCCAGATGAGCTTCAACAACCTGTACGACCTGAACGCGGCCCGGACGATCTGCGAGGAGTTCACGCTTCCCTGTGTCACGATCGTCAAGCACAACAACCCCTGCGGCTGCGCCCTGGCCGAGAGCCTGGCGGCCGCGTACGACAAAGCGCTCGCCTGCGACCCGGTGAGTGCGTTCGGCTCGGTCATCGCCGTCAACCGCACCGTCGACGTGCCGACCGCCGAGCGGCTGAGCGAGCTTTTCGTCGAGGTCCTGTTCGCCCCGGGTTACGATCCCGCGGCGCTCGAGATCCTCGCCCGCAAACGCGACATCCGCATCCTCGAGAACCGCGAGCGCCGCAAGTCCAACCCCGGCGAGCTCGACGCCAAGTGCGTGCGCGGCGGCATTCTCGTCCAGGACAAGGACGGCGACCAGGAAGAGCGCGACGAGATGAAGGTGGCGACGAAGCGGCATCCGACCGAGAGGGAGTGGGGCGACCTGCTCTTCGCCTTCCGGGTCGCCAAGCACGTCAAGTCGAACGCCATCGTCATCGCGAAGGACCTCGCCACGGTCGGCGTCGGCGCCGGCCAGATGAGCCGCGTCGACGCGACGATGATCGCCATCGAGAGGGCGCGCGCCGAGCTTGCGGGCGCCGTGGTCGGCTCCGACGCCTTCTTCCCCTTCCCCGACGCCGTCGAGATGGCGATCGAGGCCGGCGTGACCGCGTTCATGCAGCCCGGCGGCTCGAAGGGCGACGAGGCCGCAATCGCCGCCTGCGACGCCAGGGGCGCCGCGATGGTGTTCACCGGGCGGCGCCACTTCCTGCACTGACCGGCGATAGAGAAGCGAAGCAGGGGCCGGCCAGAGGAGCCGGCCCTTCCTTCATGGAGCGACGATGAGAGACCTGAGCGAGATCGACCAGCCGCCGGAGCTGACCGACGGCCGCCTGCGTCTGCGCGCTCTGCGCGCGGAGGACAAGGCGGCCGTCGTCGCGGCGCTCAACGACGAGCTCGCCGGCCACTTCCTCTGGCAGCCACCGTTCCCGTACGGCGACAGCGACTTCGACGAGTGGTTCGCGGCCCTCGACGGCCGCTGGGCGAACGACCGCCACGCGAACTGGACGATCACCCGCGCCGGCGCGGACGACTGGCTGGGCAGCATCGGTATCGACATCGCCGAGGAGCGGCAGGCGGGCGAGATCGGCTACCACGTCGGACCGTGGGCGCGCGGCGGCGGAGTCGCCACCGCCGCCGTCCGCCTGGTCCGCGACTGGGGGCTCGACGAGCTCGGGCTACAGCGCATCGAGATAATGACCGACGTTGAGAACACCGCCTCGCAGCGCGTGGCCCTTGGCGCCGGACTGCACTTCGAGGGCGTCCACCGAGGCTACCTCACGGCGCGCGGCGTGCGCCGTGACATGGCCGCCTTCGGCATGGTCCCGTCCGACCTGCGCGCGCCCGTCGTCCCCCTGCCGCGCCCGGAGCTGAGCGACGGCACCATCGTCGTCCGGCCCTTCGTTCCGGACGACGCCGAGGCCGTCGCCTCCGCCTGCCAGGACCCGCTCATCCAACAGCGCTGCTACTTCGTCCCCGCCCCGTATACGCTCGACGACGCGCGGCGCTTCATCGCCGAGGCGCGCCGCGACCTCGTCGCCGGCGCCGCCGTCCACTGCGCCGTCTGCGCCGGCCCCGGCTTCGCCGGCACGGCCGGCGCGACAGGCCGCGCCTTCACCGAGGGCGAGCTGCTCGGCGCCATCAACCGCGTCAACTTCCCCGAGCGCGAGGCCGCCGAGACCGGCTACTGGGTCAGGAGCGAGGCGCGCGGCCTGGGCGTCGCCGAGGCCGCGCTGCGCCTCATCGCCGCCTACGCCTTCGACGAGGTCGGCGTCGAGCGTCTCGAGCTCATGACCGAGACGCCCAACCTCGCCTCACAGCGCCTCGCCGAGAAGCTCGGCTTCCGCCGCGAGGGCGTGGCGCGCGCCTACCTCGCCTCGCGCGGGGAGCGCGACCGCGACCTGGTCGACCCGGCCCACGGCCGCATCGACCAGGTCCTCTTCGCGCTCCTGCGCCCCGAGTCGGAGTCGCTCACCGGCCGCCGCTGAACGCGGGCGACTTCCGCCCGCTGCAGTCGCCCATCGACCGCAGCAGCCCCGCTGGCGGCGGCCGCAGCAGCCCCGCTGGCCGCGCCCGCCGCGGGCTGGACCTACGCCACCTCGGCAGCCGCGGCGGCCGCCTCCGGCCCTCCACCGCCGATCGGCTTCGTCGG
>CAZTMO010000255.1:0-3246 GCA_964615105.1 uncultured Thermoleophilia bacterium | reverse complement strand
TGGGGCCGGGCACCCAGATTGGGGGGGGATTTGGCCCAAGGGCGCTTTCGGGGCCTTCCCCGTCCGGCTCTTTGGGGCGGGCAGCGCGTGGGCGTTGCGCTGGGGGGGGGAGGGGGCTCCGGTGCTCGAGGTCGACGCCAGGGAGGGGGGGGGCTGAGCGGGGCGCGGGTGGATTGAGGGGGGGCGGGCAAGGGCAAGCCGGCCCGCCCCGCCTCACGTTCAGCTCCCGTCGTCGCCTGCACCCAAGGTCAGACCCACCCCTTGGCGTCGATGTACGGCCAGATGAAGTAGACGACGAAGGCGATCGTCGCCACCCACAGCAGCCAGTTGACCTCGCGCGCCTTGCCCTGGACGACACGGATCAGCGTGTAGGCGATGAAACCGAAACCGATGCCGTTGGTGATGCTGTACGTGAGCGGCATGATCGTCATCGTCAGGACTGCGGGCAGGCCGAACTCGAGCTTTCCGAAGTCGATGCCGGCCTTCGGCTCGGCGTCCGACTTCTCGGCCTCGGACTCGGCTTTGGTGAGCGTCGCCATCATGTAGTAACCGACGATGATGAGCGCGGCCGCCGTCGCCTGCGCCGGGACGACTCCGGCGATGGGCGAGAAGAACATCGCGAGCAGGAAGAGCGCGCCGACCACGATCCCGACCCAGCCCGTGCGCCCGCCCACGGCGACTCCGGCGCCGGATTCGACGTACGTGGTCGCCGACGATGCGCTGCAGGCGCCGCCGGCCGCGGCGGCCAGCGAGTCGACGAGCAGCGGCCGGTTGACCTGCGGCAGATCTCCGTCCTTGTCGAGGTAACCGGCCTCTCCGCCCACGCCGATGAGCGTGCCCATGGTATCGAAGAAGTCGCTCAGCATGAGGCTGAAGATCCAGAGGACTGCGGCGGCGACGCCGAGCTTCGAGAAGGCTCCGAAGTCGAACGCCCCGATGACGCTGAAGTCCGGCGATGCGACGATCTTGTCGGGGATTACGGCGGTGCCCGGCAAGAAGCCGACGTCCTTGCCCATGGCGTAGTTGAGGACGATGGCGAAGACGGTCGAGAAGACGATGCCGAGCAGGATCGCCGGGCGCCACTTGAGGGCCATCATGGCGATCGTGACGCCCAGGCCGAAGATGGTGACCGCGAGCGGTGCCATCGGGACTCTGCCGAACTCGACGAGGGCAACGGGAGTACCGCCTCCGGACTTGATGAGCCCGCCGTCGACGAGACCGATGAAGAGGATGAAGAAGCCGATTCCCAGCACGATGGCCTTCTTGAGCTCCAGCGGGATCGCTTTGAAGATCGCCTCCCGAAAGCCGGTGAGAACGAGGATGGTGATGGCGACGCCTTCGAGGAAGATGATCCCCATGGCGTTCTTCATGGTCAGCCCCTGACCGAGCACCAGGCTGAAGGCCACCACCGCGTTGAGACCCATGCCGGGAGCGATCGCGTAGGCGCGGTTGGTGAACAACCCCATGACGATGGTCATCACGCCCGCGACGAGACAGGTGGCGGTGAGGGCGGCGGCGAACGGGAGACCCTCGGGGGCCCCGTTGAGGCCGAGGATGTTGGGGTTCACGAAGATGATGTAGGCCATGACCATGAAGGTCGTGAGCCCCGCGACCGTGTCGCGCCAAACGCTCGTGTCCCACTGTGAGAACTTGAAGAACCGGTCGAGTCCGGATCCGCCGGCCGGCGCCGCTGTCTGCATCGCATCCCTCCTGGCGATGGTGGTCTTGTGGACAGGCCGAGTCTATCGCAGGGTCGCCGCGGGGGACATGTCCGGAGGGAGGCTCTCTCGGCCTTCCGGGAGACGGCGGGGTCGAAGACCCCGACGTCTGGCGCGATTGACACCTCGCGGCGCCGCACGTATCGTCGGCGCGCCCGCCCGCGAAAGGATGTGAGCCGTCCAGTGGACCCGGAGCCAGGCTCCCTCGCGCTCTCCGAACTCGAGTCCATGAAGGTGGTCGACAGCGCCGGCGACGAGGTCGGCGAACTGATCGACGTCGTCGCCGGGTTCTCGACCGAGGCCCCCGTCGTGCACGCCTTCTTCGTCGCCCGCGACGACGAGCAGTTGGCCGCGTCGTGGGCCCAGGTCGCCGAGATCGATGTGGACGAGGAGCGGCTGCGGCTCAACTGCCCGGCGTCGGCGCTCGGCGGCGCCTCGCTGCGTGCCGGCGAGATCGCCCTCGTCGACGCGGTGCTCGACAAGCAGGTCGTCGACATGCGCGACCGCTCGTTCGTCCGCGTCCAGGACGTCGTCCTCGAGACGCGAGAGGACCGCCTGGTCGTCACCGGCGTCGATGCGAGCCGCGCGGCCCTGGCACGGCGTTTCGGCCTCGGCTTTCTCGCCCGCCGGCTGCCGCCGCGCAGCGGCGACTTCGTTCCCTGGAAAGACGTCAACGCGATCTCACTGCGTCTCTCGCGCCTCAACTTCGTCGAGGCCTTCGCCGAGCTCGCCGAGCTGCACCCGGCCGACATCGCCGACGTCGTCGCCCAGGTCGGGGCCCGCGAGCGCGCCGCCGTCCTCGGCGCCCTGAACGCCTACCTCGCCGCCGACACCCTGCAGGAGATGGACGACGACGCCCGCGTCGCGGCCCTCGCCGAGATGCCCGTCGCACGTGCTGCCAAGGTCCTCGAGAAGCTGGACGCCGACGTCGCCGCCGACCTTCTCGCCGATCTTCCTGAGGAGCTCGCCGAGCAGTTGCTCGCGCTCCAGACGGATCAGCGCGAGCGCGACCTGCGCGGCCTCGCGAGCCACGCCGACGACACGGCCGGCGGCCTCATGACGCTGGAGTTCGTCACCCTGCTCGCGGGGACGACGGCCGGCGAAGCGGTCGCGTGGCTGCGCCGCGAGCGCCCCGAGCAACACGCCATGTCGTACGTCTACGTGCTCGACACCGAGAAGCGTCTCGCGGGGGTGCTGAGCCTGCGCGAGCTCGTGCTCGCCGACCCTGCGCAGACGGTCGACGCGATCATGGAAGACGACCTCGTGACCGTCGACGCCGACACAGAAGAAGAGGAGGTGGGACGGCTGATGACCAAGTACAACCTCCTCGCCGTGCCCGTCATCGACGACGATCGCCGCCTGCTCGGGATCGTGACCCTCGACGATGCCCTCGACGCGATCCTGCCCGAAGACTGGAAGCGCCGCCTCCCGCGCCTCTTCCGCTGACCCCGGGGGCGCCGGGCCGGGCGTGGCCGTTGCGCGCCGCCGCCAGGCGGGCTGCGCCGGCCCCGCCGCCGTCAGACGGGCT
>CAZTMO010000254.1:0-3255 GCA_964615105.1 uncultured Thermoleophilia bacterium | reverse complement strand
GACTGGTCGTCGTCGCCGACCACGGCGAGGTTGCGGTGCTCGCCGGCGAGCAGGTTCGCCAGACGGTACTGGGCGTGGTTCGTGTCCTGGTACTCGTCGATGAGGACGTAGCGGAAGGCTCGCTGGTAGTGCCGCAGGCGCTCCGGGACCTGCTCGAGGAGCTGCACGGTGCGCATGAGCAGGTCGTCGAAGTCCATGGCGTTCATCGCCAGGAGCTCCTTCTCGTAGAGCTCGTAGACGTCGGCGGCGACCTTGGCGAAGCGGCCGCCGGTCTGCGTACGGAAGGCGGCCGCGTCGAGGAGCTGGTTCTTGGCGTCGGAGATCTGGCGGGCGATCGCGTCCGGGGGGTTGCGCCTGGTGTCGTACTCGAGCGTCTCGAGGCAGCGACGCACGAGGCGCTTCTGGTCGTCGGCGTCGTGGATCGAGAAGGTGGAACGGTAGCCCAGGCGCTGGGCCTCGCGACGCAGGATGCGCGCGCACATCGAGTGGAAGGTGCTGACCCACATCGTGCGCGCGACGCCGCCGACGAGGCCCTCGATGCGCTCCTTCATCTCGCCGGCGGCCTTGTTGGTGAAGGTGATGGCGACGACCTCGTCGGGACGCGCGTGCCCGGCGGCGATGAGGAAGGCGACGCGGTGCGTGAGCACGCGCGTCTTGCCCGAGCCGGCGCCGGCGAGGATGAGCAGCGGGCCGGCGACGTGGATGACGGCCTCGCGCTGGGGCTCGTTGAGGCCGGCGAGGAGGCGCGCGACGGCGGGCGATGGGACGCCGTCGGCGCCGGCGTCCCGGACGTCGCCGGCGGCGTCCGGCTCCCTCGCGCCCCGCGCCGTCACGCCACGCCCCCGCCCAGGAGCAGGCCGAGCGCCAGGGCCACCACGCCGGCGGCGACCAGCTTGATGCCCGAGAGCCAGAGGCGGTCGCGCGACACGCGGCCGAGAAAGACGCCGAGCCCGAAGAGCTCGACCAGCGCGACCGCCGTCGACACCCAGAAGGCGCCGTGGATCCCGAGCGTGCCGGCGAACAGGAACGGCAGCACGGCGACCATCGCGCCGGCGAAGGGCGAGGCGCCGTCGACGAAGGCGATGACCACCGCCGCGTACCGCGAGGCCGATCCGATCGTCGTGTCGCGCAGGCTGCTCAGCGTCGACTCCTCGAGCTCGCGCATGGCGCGGTCGCGTTCGGCGCGCTCGACCATGTATGAGCCGTAGAAGCCGGATACGCCCATGCCGACCGCCGTCGTGAACACCAGGATGACGACGGCACGCGCCGACTCGAGGCCGCCGACGTAGGCGCCGGCGAGCACACCGAGCGCCGTGAGCACGCCGTCGAAGGCGTTCATGGCGAAGTAGCGCCGGGCGATCTCGCCGACCCCGGCCACCTCGTGGTAGTGGCGCATGGTCGCGGCGCCCTCGCGCAGGCGGGCGCCCAGGCCCGGCTTCTGCCTGGCGTTCACGGAAGGGTCACCGGGTGGTCAATCGCGAGGGCTAACGCGGCGACGCCGGCTCAGCGCATCCAGCGGGCGCCGGCGTCCTGCGGCGTCTCCGCCTCGTCGATGAGCTCGTGCCCCGTCGACACCTTGTCGATGGAGTGGATGCTGCCGCCGCTGTCCTGCACGACCTCGGCGACGTCCTGGAAGTCGATGTCGTCGCCCTCGAGCGTGATCTTGATGTTCTCGACCTTGTTGTCGATCTCGAACAAGGTGATGTCGACGCCGTGCACGCCCTCGAGATCGCCGAGCTTGTCGGCGAGGGTGAGCATCGTCGGCTGATGAGGCTTCAAGACGTCGAGGACGAGACGCCTGACCTGGCTCATGGCGTGATCACGCTCCGTTCACGACTCGCTGCGAGGTGGCCATCGTAGCATACCCGTGCGCCGCTCCCGGGCACCGCGCCGGTGGACGTTCGTCGGTCGTCGGGGCCGGACGCGACCGGCGCCGCGGCGCGCGGCGCAAGCCTTAAAGCCTCGTCAAATAGACCCCGCCCGCGATCACCGTGACCTTGACCGGCGCCTCCAGCTTGCGAGCCGCGGCGCGCAGCGCCGTGGCCACCGCGTCCGGGCGCCCGTCCACTTCGTACTTCGCGTGGATCATGTCGCCGGAAAGGAACTCGTCGACGACGCGCGCGTACTTGCTCTGTCGCGTCCGTCGCGGCAACTCGTCGATCCTGACGAGCCGGCCCTCGCCCTTCGCCTTGGCCATGTCCTCCTCCTCTTCCTCACTCGTCCCGGGTCAGATGCCCAGCCCTGATTCGAAGTGCAGCAGGTCCCGCAGCATCCGCTGCGTCTCGGCCACGGCCGCTCTTCGCTCGCCCTCGCGGCCGGGGTGGAGCTCGTCGAGCTCCCTTTCCATCTCGACGATGCGCGCCACGAGACACCTGACCGCCTCGGCGACCGGGTCCGGCAGGTGGCGGTAGTCGATGTCGGGGATGCCCATCTTCTGGCCTTCGAGAAGCACCGGGCGTCCGGGGTTGCCGACCACGGTCGAGTCTTTCGGCACGTCGAGGACGACCACGCTGCCGGCGCCGATCTTGGCGTTGTCGCCGATGGCGACCGAGCCCAGCACCTTGGCGCCGGCGCCGACCACGACGTTGTCGCCCACGGTCGGGTGCCGCTTGCCCGTCTCCTTGCCCGTGCCGCCCAGGGTGACGCCCTGGTAGAGGGTGACCCCGTCGCCGATCTCGGTCGTCTCGCCGATCACGACGCCGGACCCATGGTCGATGAAGAGCCCCTTGCCGATCTTGGCCGCCGGATGGATCTCGACCTGCGTCAGCATGCGGTTGAGCTGCGACACCCAGCGGGCCAGAAGCCTGAAGCCCATCGTGTGCAGGCGGTGGGCCAGGCGATGGAGCCAGAGGGCGTGCAGGCCGGAGTACGAGGTGAGGATCTCGACCGTGCTGGTGGCCGCCGGGTCGCGCTGCTTCACGGCGCGCACGTCGTCGCGGATCTGCTCGACGGCGACGCCCACGGCGCGCCGTCCGCTCCCGCCGCGCAGGAGCAAGGCGCCACCCGCCGCGGTCGCGACGCCCAGACCGAGCAGCTTGCGGATCATGACTGTCGTCCCTTCGTCTTCACCTTCGCCTCGCGAACCCGGTCAAGCTGCGGCGCGGCCTGACCGCCATCGGGCGCGCGGCGGCCGCAGGCCGTGCCGCGCGTGGCGACTTACGCTACCATGCCGGCGCCGCGCCGCGGAGTGCCGACGCCGCCGCGCTCGACCCCGATGTCGCCGGGGCCGCGCTCAGCCTCGGCGCCGCTCTCTCG
>CAZTMO010000253.1:0-3271 GCA_964615105.1 uncultured Thermoleophilia bacterium | reverse complement strand
GAGCGTCGGCGGCGCCGACGGCTCGCTCTCGGTCACCTGCCACACCGACGCCGAGTGGGCCGCGGTCGAGCGGCTCCGCGACTACGCCGGCGCGCTCCTCCTCGAGTCGCCCTACGGCTGGAGCCGCTACATCCGCATCCTGCAGCGGTCCTGGACCGAGACAGGCGTCCCGGGCGTGGCGCGCCGGAGGGTGGCGTTCTCGTTCCTCGAGGTGGGGGCGCCCTGATGTACGCGGTCTCGGACGCCTTCCGCGCGGCCGTCGTCGGCTGCGACCAGCGCGCCGTGGTGCGCGTGACCGTGGAGCTCGACGGCTCGGAGCTCGGCGAGCTCGCGATCACGGGCGGCTCCGTCGACTGCGACGGCACGCGGGACGGCGCCCTGCGGGCGCTCTCGCTCACCGTCTCGCCAGACCCCGACGCCTTCGACTGGCTCGCCGAGGCCGGTGCCGAGATCGTCGTCCGCCGCGACCTCGTCCTTCCGGGCGGCGCGGAGGAGCTCGTGCCGCTCGGCGTGTTCGTGCTCGACGCGGACCTCGAGGAGGCCGAGGACGGCACCATCACGGCGTCAGCCGGCGACCGCTCGCGGCGCATCAGTAGGGCACGCTGGACAGACCCCTACGTGGTGCCCGCCGGCAGCGTCGTCGGCGACGCGCTCGCCGACCTGCTGCGGGCCTGCTGGCCGGACTGCCCGATCGGCACCAGCCTGGCGAGCGCCGACAAGCTCACGGGCGCGAAGCTCGCCTACCTGGGCGGCGCCGACTCGGACCCGTGGAAGGACGCGCGTGCCCTGGCTGCGTCGGCCGGCCTCGACCTCTACTTCGACGGCGACGGCATGGCGCAGGTGCGCGACACGCCGGATCCGGAGAGCGACCCGGTGTGCTGGAGCTACGAGGCGGGAGACGGCGCGGTGGTGCTCGGGCAGACGCGCAAGGCGATGCTGACGCAGCAGTACAACGGCGTCATCGTCGCGGCCGAGGGCTCGGGCGTCGCCGTGCCCAGGCGGGGCGAGGCGTGGGACGACGACCCTGGCAGCCCGACCTACGCCGACGGGCCCATGGGGCGCGTGCCGATGTTCTACAGCTCGCCCCTGCTCACGACCCAGGACGACGTCGACAGCGCCGCGGAGACGCTGCTGGCCCGCGTCAAGCGGCCGGTCGAGCAGACGTCCTTCACGCTGCTGCCGAACCCGGCCCACGAGGCCTTCGACGTCGTCGAGTTCGTCGACGCGGCGGGCGTCGCGCGGCGCTACATGTTCGACGTCGTCTCGGTGCCGCTCGACAGCTCCGGCGCGCTCACGGCGACGGCGCGCGAGACGGTGGTCACGTGATGAAGGAGCTCGCCGAGGCGCTCAAGGCGCGCGCCGGCCTCCGCATGCGCCAGGGCGTCGTCACCGCCATCGACGGCTCCACCTGCAGCGTGCTCATCGGCGGCTCGGAGACGGCCGTCGACGGCGTGCAGCACCTGAACTCCTGCGCGCCCGCCGCGGGCGACGTCGTCTGGATCGCGTCGGACGGAGCCGACCTGTGGATCATCGGCACGCACGGCGACCCGCCGCCCATCGACCCGTCGAGGCTGCCTGCCTTCGACGCCTACTTCACCGGGTCCGACCCCGAGGGCCCGCCGTCGGCGCCGACGAACGTCGAGGGCGTCGCCACGCTCGCCGGCGTCATCCTCTCGTGGGACCTCCCGCCCGAGGCGCTGTGGCGCTCCTGGGAGGTCCACGAGGGAGGAGCCGAGGGCTTCGACCCAGCCGGAGACCCGTTGGTGACGAGTCAAGTCGTGCTCACCATCCCCAAGGATCCCGGCACCGGGCCGCTCTACTTCAAGGTGCGGGCCGTCAACACCCGCGCCGAGAGGAGCGACTACGTCGAGGTTGGCCCGTTCATGGTCCTGTCGATCGACGTTCCTGACGGATCGCTCGACATCGCGAAGTTCGCGAGCGGCATTCTGCCTCCGCGTGTCGTCGCAGGGCTCCCCGCGCTTCCCGACGCGGCCTGGCCGGCCGGGTCGCTCGCGTTCCTGACGACCGACGGCAAGCTCTACCGGACCACCACTGGCGGCGCCGGCTCATGGGAGAACGTCGTCAACGCGGCCGACCTGACCGGCACGCTCAGCGCCGACCTGTTCGCTCCCGGGTCCATCACGGCCGAGATGATCGCCGCCGGCGCCGTCGACTTCTCCAAGTTCGCCACGGGCATTCAGACGCTCCGCACCGTCGACGACCTGCCCACGCTGCCCTCGGACGACTACCCGGTCGGCTCGGTCGTCTTCGTCCCCGAGCTCGGCACCCTGTTCCGCTGCGAGGAGGCGTCCGATCTCGTCCCGGTGATGACGTCGAACGCGACGCCGACCGGCACGGCCTCGGCCTCGAGCGAGCTCGACGCCGCGCACGCCGCCTGGAAGGCGTTCGACGACGCCGCTGGCGGCTGGCAGTCGAGCGCCGGCGACGGCTCACCGTGGACGCTCGAGTACGAGTTCCCGGCCGCGCGCGCCGTGTCGTGGTACAGCCTCCAGGGCTGCGCCGCGGACCTCACGAGGTCGCCGGCGTCCTGGACGCTCGAGGGCTTTGGTGGCTCGACATGGGAAGTCCTCGATACCCAGACCGACGTTGGCGGCTGGGCCGCCGGCACGCTCAAGGCATTCCAGGTCGAGAACCTTGCCGGGTACGCGCGCTACCGCCTCAACATCTCCGCGGTCTGCGGGGCGAGCTCATGCGGCGTCGACGAGCTCCAGATGGCCGGGATCGTCCCGGCGAACGAGCCTGCTGGCGCCGGCACGCCGAGCGGGACCGGGTTCGTGCACGTCACGTCCGGCGCCCAGGACGCCGCCGCGAAGCTGGTGGACCTCGACGACCTGGTCGCCGCCCTGCAGGCGAGGCTCATCCCCTCCGGCCTCATCGCTCAGTGGGACGAGTTCACGCAGGGGGCGATCCCGTCCGGCTGGAGCCTCTGCGACGGCGCCGGCGGCCGCCCCGACCTGCGCGACAAGTTCATCGTCGGCGCCGGCGCCGCCTACGACGCCGGCGACACCGGCGGCGAGGATGCGCACGCGCTCACGGCCGCCGAGCTCGCCGGCCACGCTCACACCATCAACCACGACCATCCGTCCGCGGCCTCGGGCGGCGCCTCCGCCGACCACACGCACAGCGGCACGACGGGGACCGAGTCGGCCGATCACAGCCACAGCGGCACGACCGGCGGCCAGAGCCAGAGCCACGTCCACGCTCAGGGCAGCCATCGCCACAACGCGGCCATCGACATGGTGCGCGCGTC
>CAZTMO010000252.1:2022-3273 GCA_964615105.1 uncultured Thermoleophilia bacterium | reverse complement strand
CCGCCGCAAGGACATCCGCCCGGGCGACGACGTCACGATCCAGCGCGCCGGTGACGTGATCCCGCAGGTCGTCGGACAGCTGACGACGGGCGTGGTGGAGGAGGGCGGGCGCCGCGTGGCGCGCGAAGCGCGCCACGCGGCGCTCGCCGAGTGGCGCATGCCCGCGACCTGTCCCGCCTGCGGCGCGCACGTCGTGCGCGAGAGCGGGGAGGTCGCGGTCCGCTGCCCGAACCGCTCGTGCCCCGCGCAGATCGTCGAGAGCATCAAGCACTTCGTGAGCAAGGGCGCGATGGATATCGACGGACTCGGCGAGGAGGCCGTCGCCGCTCTTCACCAGGCGGGCCTCATCGAGAACGTCGCCGACCTCTACGACCTCGACCTGAGCAAGCTGGTCGACGTGGCCCTGTTCAGCCGCAAGGACAAAGGGCCCGACGGACAGGATATCGTCGTGCCGGGAAAGCTCGCCGAGAACGTGCTCGCCGCGCTGCGGGCGTCGAAGGAGCAGCCCTTCGCGCGCGTGCTGCTCGCTCTGGGCATGCGGCATGTCGGCGCCGTCACGGCGCGGGCGCTCGTCGAGCGCTTCCCGACCATGGACGAGCTCCAGGCGGCCACGCCGGAAGCGCTCGCCGCCGTTCCCGGCGTCGGGGCGATCGTCGCCGAGGCCGTGCGCCAGTACCTCGACGACCCGCGCAACCAGGAAACCGTCGCGCGCCTGCGCGCCCACGGCCTGCGCTTCGCGGAGGAGGGCCGCGCCGGCGCGCCCGGCCCGCTTGACGGCCGTACGTTCGTCCTCACCGGACGGCTCGAGGGCTTCACAAGGGGAGAGGCCCGGGCGCGTGTCGAGGCCCTCGGCGGTCGGGTGTCGGGCTCCGTGGGCAAGGGCACTGACTTCGTCGTGGCCGGCGAAGAGCCGGGCGCGAAGCTCGCCAAGGCCCATCGCCTGGGCATCACGGTGCTCGACGAGAACGCCTTCGTCGAGTTCCTGGGGGGCGCGGGCGGCGCCGCCGACGAGTCGAAACTCGACTTCTCGTAGCGCCGTCTCGATTCGGTCAAAGCGAACCTGAACCTCACCATAACCACACAATGGCCGCAGGGTCAGCGCACTGCGTGGTTCATATCGGTTAATATTCGGTTAACTCTTCGTTCGCACGACCCCTCTAGAGTCCGCTGTGCGACGCTTCCCGACTCCGAGAAGCACGCTGCCAGCGTCCAATGCTGGTACCTCCTATCTTCTGGCCCGCCCCGGCCCCG
>CAZTMO010000252.1:0-1922 GCA_964615105.1 uncultured Thermoleophilia bacterium | reverse complement strand
CGCCGGCGCGGGGGATGCGCCGGCTGCGACCAGGGGAGGTCATCATGCCCGCGTACGTCCTGCTCATGAAGCTTACCGACCGCGGAGCCGCGGAGATCAAGGTCGCGCCCGAACGCATCGAGGAAGGCCTCGGGGCCTTCGAGGCGATGGGCGGGAAGATGTACAGTTTCCACGTCACCATGGGCCCGTACGACTATGTCGCCATCGGCGAGGCGCCGAGTGACGAGGCGGCGGCGGCGTTCGCGCTGGCGCTCACCTCGCAGGGCAACGTAGCCACGACGACGATGCGCGCGTTCACGCGCGACCAGTTCAAGAAGATCGTGGGCACGCTGCCTTGAGAAGGAGGCCTCACCGACCGGCGACGCCGGGAGGGAGGCACGCATGCCGCTTCGCGCACGTCCACACGCCGGTCCGCCGCCGTCGCGTGAGCTCGAGGAGCTCGCCGCGGAACTGGGGCGCGGCCGGATCACGCGCCAGCAGTTCATCGCTCGCGCGCTCGGTCTCGGGCTGACGGCGGCGGCGATCGGCCCGCTCGTCGCCGCCTGCGGCGCTCAGCAAGAACCCGCCGCGGTCTCGCCGACCCCGCTTGTCGAAGAGACGCCGTCGGTCATCAACCTCTACAACTGGGCCGAGTACATGCCCCGGGAGCTGCTCAAGAAGTTCGAGAAGCGGACCGGTATCGAGGTCGTGGAGACCTACTACGACGACAATGAGGCCATGCTGGCGAAGTTCAAGGCCGGGGTGACCGACTACGACGTCTGCGTACCGTCCGACTACATGGTCCACATCCTGCTTAAGTCGGGCCTCATCCAGCCGCTCCACATGGATCTCCTGCCCAACTTCGAGACCGTGCTGCCGCAGTTCCGCCGGCCGCCGTTCGACCCCGAGGACGACGGTCTCAAGTACAGCGTCCCGTACGACTGGGGCACGACCGGCATCTCGGTGCGCCTCGACAAGGTCAAGGAGGACGTGACCAGTTGGACCAAGCTCTGGGACACCGCCTACAAGGGCGAGATCCAGATGCTGAACGACGAGCGCGAGGTCCTCGGCGCGACGATGAAGATGCTCGGCCACTCGTACAACTCGACGAGCCAGGAGGAGCTCGACGAGGCGGTCGCCAAGGACATCGAGCAGAAGCCGCTCGTGCGCGCTTACGACAGCAACAACCAGCGGCGTGCCGTGGTCTCGGGGACGCCGCTGGTCCAGGGGTGGAGCGGTTGGCTGCTCATGGCTTACGACGAGGTCGGCCCCGAGAAGATGGCCTACGTCCTGCCGTCGGAGGGCTACTGCATGTACGTTGACTGCATGTCCATCCCGGTCGGGGCGAAAAGCCCTTACGGCGCGCACCTCTTCATCGATTTCGTGCTCGAGCCGGAGAATTACGCGCAGCTCGTCAACTTCACCTGGTACAGTCCGGCTTACTCCGCGGCGATCCCCATGATCGACGACATCGTCATGTCGTTCGTCCCCGACGATGAGACCCTGAAGAGGGGCGAGCAACTGGACGACCTCGGGGAGGCGGCGCGCATGTGGTCGGAGGCCTGGCGGCAGGTCAAGAGCGCCTGAAGACAGCCCGGGGCGATATTGACGGACGCGGGCGGACGCCGGCGCGCGCGGCCGTGGCGCGCGCGCGTCCGGTGGCCGCCCCGGCGAGGGGTGCGGTAGGCTTCCGGCCTGATCCCTGTCCCGACGACGTACGGAGGTGAGGCGCTTGGAACCGAAGATCCCCACCCGCATGGGCGACGGGTCGCTCGTCGAGATGACCCGCTCCGAGATGCGGGCCGACCTCGAGGAGGGCACGCAGATCGCGGCCCGGAAGGCCAAGGTCCCCGAGCTCACGCAAGCTGAGATCGACCACCTGCTCGAGATCTACGCCTCGCCGGCGCGCTTCGCCGCCGTCGACATCGGCGACGAGGTCGTGC
>CAZTMO010000251.1:1639-3274 GCA_964615105.1 uncultured Thermoleophilia bacterium | reverse complement strand
GCTCGGGGAGGAACATCTCGCCGCTCTCGAAGAGCTCGCCGACCTCCTGGATGCCGACGACGAAGCCGTTCTGCATGATGTCGCCGGGGGAGAGGCCGGCCGCCAGGGCGCGCCTCGCGACGTCCTCCGCCGCAGCCCGGTCGGCGCCGACGATCGCCTCGCTGGCTTCTTTGTAGAGCTCCTCGTTCGCCATCGCCCTGCACTCCTCCCAAGGTCGTTCGCAGCCGTTGCCTCCACGCGGCGCGCGGCTCAAGGAGCATATCAGCAGCATCCACCCGCGCCCACTTACGGTGCGAGCAAGCGTTTCATCCGATTGGATGACTGTCAAGGAACACCGGCACGTGACGTCGTGTGGGGCGGGCCGGGACCTCTGAGCCGGGCGAACGAGCGCCGTCACGGCCCCCGCGTGCCCTCTGCTACACTCGCATCATGCGATACCACGGCGCGGTGATCCGTCCCCCGAGCGAAGCCACGAGCCTGATCCTGCAGGTCACCTACGGCTGCTCCAACGACACCTGCGACTTCTGCGGCACCTACCTCGACAAGCCGTTCGCCGTGCGGCCGCCGCACGAGGTCGTCGAAGACGTGACGGGGTTGCCGACGGCGGTCAAGGAGCGCGCGACGCGCGTCTTTCTTGCCGACGGCGACGCGCTCGCGCTCTCGCCCCGCCGCCTGCACGAGATCCTCGACCTGCTGCACGCCGAGCTGCCGAACCTCGAGCGCGTGAGCTCGTACGCCAACGCGAAGAACCTGTTGGCGAAGGAGGTCGACGAGTTGCGCTCGCTGCGCGAGCGCAAGCTCGACCTCCTCTACCTCGGCCTCGAGTCGGGCGACGACCAGACGCTCGCCGACATCCACAAAGGCATGACGGTCGCCGAGCAGGTCGCGGGTTGCCGACGGGCGAAGGACGCCGGCATGAAGCTGTCGGTGACGGCGATCCTCGGCCTCGCCGGGACCGCCCGCTCGCTCGAGCACGGGCGGGCGACGGGCGAGGCCCTCTCCGCCATCGACCCCGACTACATCGGCATCCTCACGCTGATGCTCGTTCCGGGGACCGCCATGCACCACAAGGTGGCTGTCGGCGAGGTCGTCCTCCCAGATCAGATCGGCATGTTGCGCGAGCTGCGCGAGATCGTCGCCCATACCAACGTGAGCGACTGTCTCTTCCGCTCGAACCACGCCTCGAACTACCTGCCCGTCGGCGGTCGTCTGCCGGGCGAGAAGCCGACCATGCTTGCGACGCTCGACAAGGTCCTCCAGGCACCCGACGCCGTGAAGCTGCGGCCCGAGACCTGGCGCGCCCTGTAGGAGGCCGGCCGTGCGCTGGCAGTGGCGCTTCGCCGTCATGCTCCTCGGCGCGCTGCTCGTGGCCGGCGCCGTCTGGACCTGGCTGCCGCCGAACGACGCGACGCAGTCCGCCATGAAGGACACGATCGCGCGCTTCGAGACCGCGACGTCGCTGCTCTGGCCGGAGGATCATTACGGTGAGACGACGTTGCCCGCGAAGGTCCGCGATGAGCTCGAAGACGGCAGACATCGGGCGTTGATGACGCTGGCCGAGGGCTCCGCGCTCGAGGACGCGCTCGAGGAAGACGCCGTCGGCGCCTTGCTTAAGGCGCCGCGACTCCTGAGCGG
>CAZTMO010000251.1:0-1539 GCA_964615105.1 uncultured Thermoleophilia bacterium | reverse complement strand
GAGGCGGTCTCGGGACCCAACGGCGGGCCGCCGTACTTCTACAGCCCGTCGGACGGCGGGTTCACGCAGGACCCCGGCGCATGAGTCGCTACCGCTTCGTGCGGCCCGTGCTCGCCGGTCTCGTCGTCGTCATCGTCGCGCTGGCGGTCATCATCTGGCTGCCGATCGCGCGGTCGCGCGCTTCCTGAGGATCGCCGCGACCGAGCACCCTTGGGTCGTGACGAAGTGGGCCGGCGAGGTCGTCTACTTCGACTTCGTCCGCCAGACCCCGGGCGGCGAGGTGATCGTACGCGCCGGTGTGCGCCGCGCCCATCAGGTCGGCCAAAGCCGACCCAAAAAGGGACGCGTCGTCGCCCGGCGCTGGCGCTGGGAGGACGCGGTCACGATCGACCAGTACACCCTGCGCGACGACGGCAAGGCGTGGAAGGTCGTCAAGACGTCCCACTGGGGGACCTGCGGTCCCGAGGGTGAGAAAGTCGTGGAGGGGGCCTACGAGTTCTGAGGCAGCGCCTTCCGGCGCACGGCCGGCGCACAGCCGGCGCCGGACCGGCGCCGCCCTCGCCACCCGCCCGATCGATCCTCAGTCGCGCGGCTCGTCCTCGTCCCTGAGGAACGAGCCGTAATCGCGACGGAACCTCGTCGCCGCGTACTTCTGCAGCTTCCACTCCGGGATGCGGCACTGGGAACAGGCCGCGACGAAGAGCTTGTTGCGCAGCCAGCGTGCCGAGCGGCTGGTCTTGGAGTCACGCACGACCATCCGCTTGCCGCAGTGCGTGACGATGACCGCGTGCCGGCCACGAGGCTCGAACGCACGCACCCCGTGCAGGATGCCGCGCCGCGACGGCCACAGCTTCATCTTCTCGACCAGGCGAAAGAGCGGCACCTGCTTGCGGTAGTACCGGGCCTTGTTCGGGTCGGTCGGCATCTCAGGGCGTCTCGGCGCGATAGAAGCTGAGGAAGTCGAAGGTCGCCCGGGTCGCCCTGCCGTCGAGGACGGTGTCGATCGTGAGCCGTTCGGGATGCCACTCCTCACGGCCGACGCGACAGGAGCCGTCCGCGAGCGGGACCAGCTCGGCCTCGCCGCCGGGCTCCTCGAGCCACGGGGCGATCAGCCACAGGGCGCCCCGGCGTTCGACGACGCGCAGGTGGCTCGTCCACGCGCTCCAGGTATGGTAGTGGCCGCACAGCTCGGCGGCGCGGGGGACGGGCGGGAAGACGGCCGGGCCGCCGTAGGCGGGCCCGGCATACCAGTCGGGGCCGTGCGTCGCGTAGGCGATGCGGCCCCGATCGTCGCGCCAGAAGCGCAGCGTGAAGCGGTCGAGCTCGGGACGCGGGACGAGAAAGACGTCGTCGTCGCGAGTACGTTCGAGGACGACGTCGCCGCCCTCGTGCCGCCACACCAGGTGGCCGCCGTCGGCGACCAACCTCAGCCGCCGGGCGCGGACCGCCCCGGCCGCGCTCGCTCCCGTCGCGCCCTCACCCCGAGGGGGCGTCAGTACGCGGGGCGCCTCGTACACCCCGGCGTACTCCTCGGCGGCG
>CAZTMO010000250.1:0-3342 GCA_964615105.1 uncultured Thermoleophilia bacterium | reverse complement strand
GGCGACGACTTCGTCCAGGCGGGCGCGCTGTACCGCGTCATGGACGAGGCGGCGCGCGCCCGCCTTGTGAGCAACATCGCCGGCGGCCTCGCGCAGGTCTCGAGGGACGACGTCGTCGAACGCTCGATCGCGCACTTCGAGAAGGCCGACCCCGAGTACGGGGCGAGGGTGCGCGAGGCGGTCACGAAGCTGCGAAAGTGACATCCGCGGCGGCGCGGCGGCGACGCGCCGCCGCGCCCCGACGCCGCACCGGACGCGGGAGCGCCCCGCACCCTCGACGAGGGTGCGGGGCGCTCCCGTCGGTTCATGGTCCCTTCAGGGTCTCAACGTCCGGTGCAGGCCGGGCAGCACCCGTGGAACACGACGTCGACGCCGTGCACCCGGTACCCGTGCGCCATACGCCTCGGGAGCCGCACGCCATCGGCGACGCCGGGCTCGATGTCGACGAGGCGGCCGCAACCGTCGCACACGAGATGGTGATGCGGCTCGACGTTGAAGTCGAAGTGCGCCGCTCCGCGGCCGGCATGCACCTCGCGGATCTCGCCCATGGCGACGAGGGCCGTGAGCGTGTTGTAGACGGTCGCGAGTGAGGCGCGGGCGCCGGCGCGCCGCACCGCCACGTGCACGGCTTCAGCCGTGACGTGGCCGTGCGCCTCGTCGAGCGCGGCGACGATCGCCGTCCGCTGCGCCGTCATGCGCCAGCCGCGAGCGCGCAGGCGTTCGCCGAGGGACCGTCCGGCCGGAGGACGTCCGGCCACGCGAGCACGCGCGGTCTCAGCCCGCGCCACTGCGGCTCTCCATGCGGACGGCCACCAGTGAGAGGCCGAGTGCATCCTCGAGATCGCGGATGCGGGCGAGCTGCTCGTCGGTCGGCTCCGCGAGCTCGGCCAGAAGCACCGGGCCCATCTCGGCCTGGATCGCCTTGAGTCGCTCCTCGCGGGCCGGGTCCAGCGTGCGGCAGGAGAAGGCGACGACGGTCAAGCCCGCCTCACTCTCCAGTGTCTTGATCTCGTCGAGCTGCGCCGCCTCAAGCCCGCGCGCGATGTCGCACACCATCACGTCACCTCCGGCGTCCGTCCATGCTCACGCCCTCGCGTCTTCACCCACGCATGATACCGGCACGTACCCCCGCGGGGTGACACGGAATCCTCCCGCCGTCGTCCGCAGGTTCCTCCTGCAGGTGGACGACGCCCGGCGGCCGTCTCTCTAGGCTGGTCCCAGGTCATCGGCACACGGACAAGGGAGCATACAATGACCACCATGGCGATCAGTGAGACCGGGACGCGGAGGGCGATCGACCTGGGCAGCGTCTTCAGGCACGGTTGGCGGCTCTTCATCGATGACGTCGTCCACCTGCTCATCGCGACCGTCGTCGCGACGCTGCTCTCGGTCGTCACCATCGGGATCCTGGCAGGACCGTTGTGCGCGGGGCTCTACCAGATGGTGCTGAAGAGGGTGAAAGAGGGCAAGGAGCTGCACTGGGACGACGTCTTCGCCGGCCTGGACCGCTTCTGGGCCTACCTCGGCGCGGCGCTCTTCCTCGTCGTCGTCATCGGACTCGCCTGGATCACCATCGTCGGCGGGATCCTGCTGGGGACGATCTGGATCTACGTCTTCCCGCTCATGGTCGACAAGCGGATGGGCCTCGGTGAGGCGCTCGGTGCCAGCTACCGGCTCGTGCGCGACAACGGGTTCGTCGAGCACCTCGTGCTGGTCGTCCTGTTCGCCGTCATCGGCTCGATCGGCGGCCCGGCGTTCCTCGTGACACTGCCGTTCACGGTCGCGGCGACCGTCGCCGCCTACCTGCTGGCCGACGGTCGCGGCGAGGAGCTCGAGAAGGCCTGAGCGCGGGCGACAGCCGGAGCATGCGGCGGGGGGCGCGGCCGCAAGGCCGCGCCCCCCGCCGCATCTGGCAACGCGTTTCGCCTTCCGGCCTTGCGCGCCCGGCGGTACCATGAAGCTCCGGCAAACGAGCACGGGGGTGGAGCATGTACGCCTCGCACATCACGTCAGCACGGCGCGTCGGGATGCTCGTCGCGCTCATCCTCCTCGCTGCGGCACTCCTCGCGCCGGCGGTCGCCTCCGCCGCGTCCGGCGACCTGCTGTGGGCGCGCGGCGTCGAGACCGGCGCCCTGGACGAGGAGTTCCTCGACCTGGCCAAGGGGCCGAACGGCAGCGTGTACGCCGTGGGCGCCGCGAACTACGGGATGGGCTCGAGCGACATCCTCGTCGCGAAGTTCTCGGCGAACGGCAAGCGGCTGTGGAAGCGGGTGTTCGACGGCCCGGCGCACGGGTTCGACGTGGCGCTCGCGGTCGCCGTGGACAGCAAGGGTAACGCCTATGTGACCGGTCACAGCGCCAGCGTGTTCAACGGCGCCGACGCGCTCACGCTCAAGTACTCGGCTCTCGGCAAGCGGCTGTGGGCGAGGCGCTACAACGGCATGGCGAACGACTTCGACACAGGCGAGGACATCGCTCTGGACGGATCCGGCCGGCCGTATGTGGCGATGACCAGCACGGTGATGGGCGGCCAGAACATCGTCGTCGTCAAGTACGGCGCCACGGGGTCGAAGCTGTGGGAAAGTATGTGGGCCGGCCCCGGCGTCGACGACGAGGCCCACGCCATCGCGGTCGACAGTCGCGGTTGCGCCTACGTCGCAGGGCAGGTCGAGA
Source organism: uncultured Thermoleophilia bacterium (assembly GCA_964615105.1). GTDB lineage: Bacteria > Actinomycetota > Thermoleophilia > UBA2241 > UBA2241 > UBA2241. The sequence goes on along the minus strand of CAZTMO010000250.1, from coordinate 669 downwards.
CCCCGACGCAGGGCGATGACGCGGTCCTGATCCGTTTCAAGGCGAACGGCGACGTCCGGTGGGCGCGCATGTTCGACGGCGCTGCGCACCTCGATGACCGGGGCGCCCACGTCATGCTGCGGGGCGATCACGTCTACCTCGGCGGGGTGAGCAAACGTGCCGGCGACCGTCTCTGCCTTCTGGTCGCCAAGTACGCGCGCGACGGCGGGAAGCTGAAGTGGGCCCGCGTGAGCGACGTCGCCGGCGACGTCGACCGGAGCGGCGGCCCGTGGGTCGACGCGAGCGGCAACGTGAGCGTCTGCGGCGCCCTCACCGTGGCCGGCCCCGAGGGCGGGCGCGGCGTGCTGGTCTCGTGGAACAAGTCCGGTACCTTCCGCTACGCGAAGACCTACCACCGGGCTGCGACCGACCAGGGCGCCGCCTTCGCCGCCATGACCGGCAGGCCCGACGGGGTCCTCTACTGTACCGGCTGGGTCGCGCGCGGCGGCGCGGAGGACGCCCTGCTCGTCAAGTACCGTAAGGACGGCAGCCGGGCGTGGGCGCGGACGTTCAACAGCGACCCGCACCAGGCCGCCTACGGAGAGGCTGTGTTGCTCACGGGCGGGAGGACCGGGGGCATCTACCTCGGCGGCAGGTGGTCCACGGGGGCCTCGCTGTCGGCATTGGTCG
>CAZTMO010000249.1:0-3347 GCA_964615105.1 uncultured Thermoleophilia bacterium | reverse complement strand
GTTCATCGCGCCGTTCGAGCAGAGCGTGGCCTGGAGCGACCGCGGCGTGCAGGGCTGTTCCCGCTTCATCGGCCGTTACTGGAACCTCGCCGCCGAGGTACTCGAGGCTCAGGGAAGCGGGGCGGGGGACGAGGGTGAAGCCGGTAAGGGTCGCGCCCTGCAGCGCGCGCTGCACAAGACGATCCGCAAGGTGACGCGCGACGTCGAGTCCTTCCGCTTCAACACGGCGGTCTCGGCGCTGATGGAGCTGCAGAACGAGGCCCTCGACGTGTGGGCGAACGCGCGCGGCGCGCTGACGCTCGCCGAGTGGCGCGAGCTGCTCGCAAGCTTCACGCTCCTGCTCGCGCCGATGGCTCCGCACGTCGCCGAGGAGGTCCACGCGCAGCTCGGCGCCGAGGGCTCCGTCCTGGAGGCGGCTTGGCCCACCTGGGACGACGAGCTCGCTGCCGACGAGGTCGTGACTGTCGTCGTGCAGGTCAACGGCAAGGTCCGCGACCGCCTCTCGGTCGCCGTCGGCGCCGACAAGGACGACGTGCTCGCCGAAGCCCGGGTCGCGACCAACACGCGGCGCTTCCTCGACGGCAAGCAGGTCCTCAAAGAGGTCTACGTCCCCGGCAAGCTGGTGAACTTCGTCGTGAAGTAGCGCGGCCGCCACCCAGCCGCCGCGACTGCGTCAGAGCTCCTTGTGGCGAAAGACCAGGGCCGCCCCGACGACGCAGAGCGCCGTGACGGCCAGCGTCGTGGCCAACGGCCACGTGAGCGCGACCTCGCGCCCCGTCACCAGGGCGTCGCTCGCCGCCATGAGGCCGGCGGGGGAGTGGTCGCGCACCAGCGGGAACCCGGTGAGGGCGAACAGGGCGACGTAGACCGCGATCCCCGCCCCGGTCGCCGGCCCCTGGCGGAGCGTCGCCGCCGAGAGCAGCACCATGAGCGCGGTGAACATCGTCGCCAGCGCGAGCCACAGACCGACGGAGGCGAGGAACGCGGCGATGAGGCGCGCGTCGAACAGCAGGACGGTGACGGCGATACACAGGGCGGAGCCCACGGCCGTCGCCGACACCAGCAACACGACGCCCGAAGCGGTCTTCGCGACGACGAACCCGGTGCGCGACAGCGGCTTGGTCAGCATGAGGGCGGCCGTGCCTCCACGGCGCTCGGCGGCGACCGCCGCGCCTCCGGTGACGATCACGGCGAGCAGCGCCATCTGCATCAGGTTGCCGAGGAACTGCGCGTAGGCGTCGCGCGTCGACGGGTCCGGGACCTGGACGACGACGCCGGGGCTGCTGCCGGCGGTGGCGCGCAGAAGGGCCGGCGTGACGGCGGCGAGCACCGGTGCGGTGACGCCGATGAAGATGAGGATGCCGGGCACGACCCAGAGGCGCCACGTCTTGCGCGCCTCGCGCAGCTCCTTGCGGAGGAAGGCGCGAAAGGCGGTCACGCGTCGCCTCGATCAGCGTCGGGGCGCGCGTCCCGACTCTCGACGAGGTCGACGAAGACCTCCTCGAGGGAGACCTCGGCGGCCTCGAGACGGCGCAGGGCGAGGCCCTGCGCCGCGACGGCCGCCGGGACCTCCCTGAAGGCGCGCTCGAGGTCGGGGGCCTCGAGGACGAGGTCGCGGCCCTCGCGGGTCGCCGCGGCAAGCCACGGCGACCCCTCCAGGGCCGCGAGCAGCCGCTCGGGCCGGTCGACCTCCACGAGGACCCGGTGCCCGCCACCGTGTCGCGCCTTCAGGTCCTCGATGCCCGCCTGCTCGACCACCCGGCCCCCGGCGAGGACCGCCACCCTGTCGCAGACGCGTTCCACGTCCGCGAGGATGTGCGTCGAGAAGAACACGGTGGTGCGTCCGGCGAGCCCGGCGATCATCTCGAGGAGCTCTCTGCGCCCGATGGGGTCGAGGGCGCTGGTCGGCTCGTCGAGCAGAAGCAGGCGCGGCGCGTTGACCAGCGCCTGCGCCACGCCGAGCCGCTGCCTCATCCCTCGCGAGTAGCCGCCGATCTTCGCCGTGACGTGGCGCAGGCCGGCGAGGTCGAGCAGCGCGTCGACCCGCTCATCGAGGACGCGGTCCTCAAGGCCGAACAGCCGGCCTGACAACGTCAGGAACTCCCGTGCCGTCATCCACCCGTAAAAGCCGGGAACGTCGGGGAGGTAGCCGATCAGGCGGTGGACGGCGCCGGCCTCGGAGACCACGTCGTGACCGAGCACGGCGGCGCGGCCGCTCGTCGGCCGCGCCAACCCGCACAGGATGCGGAGCGTGGTGGTCTTGCCGGCCCCGTTCGGGCCGAGGAAGCCGAACACCGAGCCTTGGGGCACGGTGAGGTCGATGCCCTCGAGCGCGGCGGCCTTGCCGTACCGTTTGGTGAGACCGGCGACCGCGACGGCGGGTGTCGCCGGATCGACGGGCATTGCGGGATCGACGGGCGCTGTGGGATCGACGGGCGCTGCGGACGTTCGAGGATCCTGGTCAGAGGCGAGGGCGCCGGGGCTCACACCGGCGGCGGCGGCGAGCCTGCGGCGTCGCCTTCGTCGCCCGGCCCGGCGGAAGAGCCGTACAGGAGGTCGGCGGCCGCCGCGGCGCAGTCGCCGATACCATCGCGGCCCTTGCCCGGGTCGTCGGCGACGGGCTTCGGCACGCGGCCGAAGGCGAGGTAGATGATCGGACCGATGAGGGTGAAGGCAGCGATGACGACGATCCAGACCCACTTGCGTCCGCCGCGTACGGCCGGGCGGCAGATGAGGTCGACGAGGGCGATGATGAAGAGGGAGAACTCGATGAGTCCGAGGACGATGACGGCGACGAGGACGCCCGTCGTCATGGTCGTCTGGGAGGCGGTCCACATCGGCATGGGGCTGCTCCTTCGTATGTGGTCGATGCCAGTGTATCGGTGGGTGGGGCGCGTTGTCGAGGCGCAAGAAGGCCCATGTGCCTGGTGCATCAGGATGACCGCCGAGCCCCACCCCGCCGCGCGGTGTGCCACGGCGGCCCCGCCCTCAACGTCATCCCCGCGGTTCCCCCCTGAGGGGGGAAGACGGCTGCCGACAGCGGTCCTACGCTGGTGGCAGATCGCGTCCCGGTGCCGGGCGCAGGCCCGTGACAGCCCACAGGAGGTACTCGTGCAGCTCGCCCGCCGTCAGGTCTACGCCTACGTCGCTTTGGGCGTCGTCGTTGTTGCCCTCGGCGTGCGTTACCTCGTGCTGCCCCGGCAGGCGAGCGCCGGCGCCGGGCCGCCGCTCGTCCTCTCGGCGCCGGCGTCGGCGCAGGCGTCCGCCTCGCCGGGCGTCGCGCCCGAGCTCCTCGTCTACGTCTGCGGCGCCGTGCGCCGACCCGGCGTGGTCCGGCTCCCGCCGCG
>CAZTMO010000248.1:0-3358 GCA_964615105.1 uncultured Thermoleophilia bacterium | reverse complement strand
GACGTCCCCAGGCCGTACAAGACGGAGACCGACGAGGTCAGCAAGGGTTCGGCATGGTGGGCCTTCCGGGAGCTCGACAGCTACGTGGACGCGCACTACGCCAAGACCATCCCGACCGTGCGTGCCGCCTTCGGCACGTTCCAGGGCAGGATGCTGGCGGACCAAGCCGGCTTCGAGCGCATGGTCGCCAAGGTCTACAAGAGGAGCCCATCCGCCGGGAGTGCCGTCCTGACGGCCTACTCGGGGTACTTGGGGATGAAGGCGTACTGCATGGCTCGACATCTGCTCAAGAAGCTCGAGAAGGCATCGCGCATGCAAGCTGAGAGGACGGAGGGGCTGCGGGCGTCCGCCGCCCGCCGCCCCTCTCCCGCGAGGAGGTAGTCGTGAACGACGATCTGACGAAGTGGTGCGAGCGCGCCGTCGAGCTCGGTGCGGACCAGGCGACCGTCATCGGGACCGACCGGGTGGTCGTCGCCGACTGGGTGCGCATGAAGTGCCTGTACGGCTGCGACGACCTCGGCGTCTACCGGACCTGTCCGCCGAACGGCGCGCCGAGCGTCGAGCAGACGCGGCGCGTGATCGGCGAGTTCAAGCGCGCCGTGCTGCTCGGCGTCGGACCGATCGTCGGCTACGACCGGTCCGACGCCGAGTCGCGGCGCCTCAACGACGCCGCTCTCGCCCTTGAGCGCGAGCTCTTCCTCGCCGGCTTCCACAAGACGTGGACGATGGGCGCCGGCCCCTGCGACATCTGCAACGCCTGCACCGAAGGCAGGGACTGCCCGACGCCGGAGAAGGCACGGCCTTCGATGGAGGGCTGCGGCATCGACGTCTACGCCACGGTACGCAACGCCGGCTGGGAGATCGAGGTCGTCCGCACGCACGAGAGCGCGTACCGCTACTTCGCCCTCGTGCTCGTCGACTGAGGCCGGCGCCGCACGCTGCCGCCCCAGCCTCAGCCCGCTCGCCCATCACTGCCGCAGGAGGCCCGGCAGGCGCGGTGCGCGGTCACGCCGCCTTCGCGATCGGCTTCGCCGCCGACGCTTCGGCCACGAGCTTCAGGTTCTCCAGGCTCTCCTCGAAGTCGCGACGGATACGCCTGCCGACGAAGAGACGGTCGCCGAGCCTGCCGAAGACGCGACCGGGCAGCGCGTACTCGAACTCGGTCGTCGCCGTCATCCCACCTTCGCGCGGTTCGTGGTGGCAGGTCAGCCACCCCGAGATCCCGCCGGTGAGCTCCCAGCGCCAGTCGGTGCTGCCGTCCGCGTTGTGCCGTTCCTCGGTCGTGCGCCGGACGCACCGCCAGCGCGTCCCCAGCATCGACAGGGTGTACTCCGCCTTGCTTCCCGGCCCGCCGTCGCCGAACGCCCTCATCGGGGCGCTCATGCCCACCCAGTACTCGGGCACACGGGCGGCGTCCCTCACGACCTTGTCGAGGACCTCGACCGGGATGTCGAACATGGTGGTCTGTGTGAGATGAGCCATGCGCACCTCCTTCCTCCGGCGCTCGCGCGCGTGGCGCCCTGACGCCCGGGCCTCCTGCACGTCCACGGTACTCCGGCGCGGAGAGGAGTCAACGTTGGCCGGAGCGACCTACGCGCGCCTCGTCAGCTCGGCCCTCACCTCGTCCAGGAGGGCGGGCAGCTCGTTGCTCGCGATGTCCCAGACGGTCGCGTCGGCCATCCTGTCGCACTCGTGGTCGATGACGTCACGAAGGTCGATCGCCCCGCGCAGCGACGGCAGCCGTCACTGCAGCTCCGGCTCGGCTTTGAGGGCGCGACCCAGGGCCTCGCCGAGGATCTCTAACTGGCGCTCGACGGCGAAGCGCAGCATGAGGTCGCCGCGGCAGTCGCCCAGCGAGCGCGCGGCGATGAACGCTTCGACGGCCTCCGCCGCGACGGCCGCGTCGTGCAGATGGACGCGCGGGTCACGCGGCCTCAAGGATGACCACCCCGGTGCGCGCGAGTTCATCGCGGAGGTACGGGTTCGTGAGCGCCTCTTCCTCGACGAGGTCGACGGAAAGGCCGGTGGCCCGCTCGAACTCGATGCGCAGTTCGTCGGCGACCGTGATCGTGCACCGCCCGGCGTCGTCGAGTCGGGTGCGGACGATGCCGGCACGCTCGCGCTGCTGCACCGCGCGCTGCATGCCGGAGTTCCCGCTGTCGCAACGCCGGATGAGCTCGCGCACGTGCAGTGACGCCCGCGGGCGTTGCAGCAGGACGCTCAGGACTTTCGCCCTCACCCCCGATCCCAGAATCTCAGCCAGCATCGTGGCCCCTTTCCGGTATGGCTGTACCCGAACAGGGTTCGCCATCTCACCGCGTCACGCAAGCACCCTCCCGCCACACCGACGATGGCGGCCGCGTGCCACATCGCGGCGCGCGGACAAACGTCAACCGCGTGATGTATTGATGCTATGATGCTTCAGGCCTCATACTGCTCACATGGAGTGCCTCATGCGCACCACGCTGACGATCGACGCGCAGGTGCTCGCTGAGTTCAAGCGGCGGGCGGCAGAATCGCACCGCACTATCAGCGGCCTCGTCGAGGATGCGCTGCGCGAGCACTTGAGCCGCGAGCGCGACCAGGCCGCCACCAAGCCGCTCGACTTCCCGGTCGTCGGTGGCGACGGAGTCGCGCCGGGGGTGGACCTCTCAAGCAACGCGGCGCTGTCCGGCTACATCGACGCGGCCGACGCCGTTCACGATCGCTTTCGCGGCGAGTCGCCATCGCCCGACGGAGTCGACGGGCCTCCTGACGGCGCAGGCCGACCGTCCCGGAAACGCACGCGCGGGTAGCCGTCTCGCCGTGCTCCTCCCCGACCTGAACGTCCTCATCCAGGCGCACCGCGCGGACAGCTCGCTGCACGAGCCGTGCCGCGACTGGCTGCGCGGGGTCTACGCGGGGGACGAGCCCTTCGGCCTGTGTGCCCCAGTTCTCATCGGCCTGGTCCGCGTGCTCACACATCCCAAGGTCTTCTCGCCCCCCGATACCCGCGAGCAGGCCTTCTCCTTCGTGCGCTCCCTGCTCGGCCACCCGAACGCACTGCTGCTCAATCCAGGGAGAGACCACGTGCGCCTGTTCGAGAACGCCTGCGCGACGGCCGATGCCTGCGGCGACCTCGTCACCGACGCCTATCTGGCCGCACTGGCGACCGAGACCGGCGCCACGCTCGTCAGTGCCGACCACGACTTCGCCCGGTTCCCCGGGCTTCGCTGGCGGCGCCCGTAGGACCATACGCCTTTGCCGCACATCGCCGCCTCTGGTACCGTACCGGCTTCATGAGCGAGCCGACCCCCGCATCCAGGCCGCTGCGCCTCATCGTCCTCGTCAAGCAGGTCCCCGACACCGCCAACGTGAC
>CAZTMO010000247.1:0-3383 GCA_964615105.1 uncultured Thermoleophilia bacterium | reverse complement strand
GCCTCAGCTCCTGCGGCGCGCGGCTCAGCCCACGAGGCGCGCGAGCTCGGCGCCCCACGCGCGCGCCCGCTCGATCTCGCCGTTTCGCAGCGGACCGACTTTGCCCTTGACGAGGAAGCCCTGCGGCTCGGCGAGGCGCGCGTAGCCCTTCGCCTCGAGCGCCTCGGCGATCGCCGGGGCGCCCTTGCCGAACGGGCCCTTCACCTGCGTGTCGAAGGCGGCCGAGCGGCCGCTGCCGGCGGGCAGCGCGTCGAGCCACGAGCGCATCGCGGGGTGTGAGAGGTCCGGCGCCGGCCCCTTGGGTGGGTTGCGGCGGATGTCCTCGCGCGACCTGTCGGACGAGAGGTGGAAGGCGAAGACCGGGGCGCCGGCGACGATCAGGTCGGCGCCGGCGACCTTCTCCGCCGTAGCCTCCGCGGTGGAGAGCGCGGGCGTGTCCGAACCGATGCCCTCCGCTATGGCGCGCGCCACGGTGGCGGTGTTCCCCCAAAGGGACTCGTAAACGACCACGGCCTTCATCCCTGACCTCCTCTTGTGGGTGCGTGTCGGCCGAGTCCCGTCACGTGGTGTGCGGGGATGGCCGAGGCCGCTCCTGTCCGACGTCGGTGACAGCGTAGCGGACGGTGGACGCCCGCGTGACGGCGTAGCGGATCGTGAACGCCCGGGGCCGGCAGAAGCCGGCCCCGGGCGTTCACGGATCTCGCTTCGCGATCCTGTCCGGCGCTCCCTCTCGAGGGCGCGGCGCCGTGTCGCCGCTCCTACTTCACGACGAGCTTGTTGACATCGGCCTTGGTCTGCATGTTGCCGGCCGTGTCGGTCGCGTAGACGAAGAACCTGTAGGTGCCGGGCCTCCACGTCGCCGGCACTTTGAGCCTGGCCGACTGGGCGGCGTTGACGGCCACGCCGGCGAACTTGAGCGTCTTGACGACCTTGCCGGCCGCGTTCTTGACGACGATCTTGCCTGAGGCCGTGCCGCCGCTCGGCACATCGTCGGCGACCGAGTACCTGAGGACGGCCGTCTTGCCGCGCCCGGCCGAGGCCGCTGCCGGCGCCTTGGGTGTGGGACGCCGCGTGTCGACGTTCCACGTGAGCGCGCCGAGCGCCTCGACGTTGCCGACGGCGTCGGTCGCCCTGTACAGGAGCGTGTGGGGGCCGTCCGCTCCGTGCGACACGGTGTCGACGGGCGAGGTCACGCTCGCGCGGGCGGCGTGGGTCGTGCGTGGGGCGTGGGAGTCGAGCTTGGTCCACAGGGAGGCGACGCCGCTGCCGCCGTCGGTCGCCGACAGGTCGATCGTCACGGCGCGGTTGTACCACGCATCCTGCTTGACGCCGGACGACGCCGTCGCCGGCGCGGTCGTGTCGACGCCCACCGTCACCGACTTCGTGGTTTCGGTGTGCCCCAGCTTGTCGGTGGCCGCGAAGCTCACCGTGTGCATGCCGTCACTCGCGACGAAGACCACGGCGCTCGCGCCGGGCACAGTCGCGGGCGAGCCGCCGTCGACGCGGTAGACGATCGACTCGACGCCGATACCGTCGCCGTCGTCCGCGGTCAGCGTGACGGCGACGGGCGTCGCGTGCCAGGAGCCGGGGTCGACGCCGCTCGCCGTGGTCGTCGGAGCGGCGTCGTCGATCTTCACGGCGAACGTGACCCGCTGCTGCTTCTCGACGTTCCCGTTGACGTCTTGCGCCCAGTACTTGAGCGTGTGCTTGCCAAGCGAAAGCGGTTTGTCGTAGTCCCAAGGGGCCGTCGTCTGTGCAAGGTCGTCCTCGACCCGGTAGAGCCGCGTCACCCCGTCATCGAGCTCGTGGTAGATGTAGGCGACGCCCTCGTCGTCGCTCGCGGTCAGCGTGATGACCACGTCCTCGCCGTTGTAGTACGCCGTCGCCAGGTCGGTCGTTGTGACCGGCGCGGTGTGGTCGTCGCCGAGTGCGGCGTAGGCGGCGACGGCGCCGACGGCCATGGCGGCCAGTACCGCGATCACCGTGAGGGCCAATTTCCGTGTCGTGCTCATGCCGCGCACACCTCCGTCCAGGTCCGGAGCCGTCGCGCCGGGGCCTCCGGGTTCGAGTGGTCGGTCAAGGGGCGCACGGTCAACCCTTCTTCCAGTGGTCCAGCGGGTTCTCGTGGCAGGAGCCGCACGTCATCTTGGCGGGGGTGTACGTGACGTGGCACGCGCCGCAGGCAGCGACCGACGGGTCGAGCTTCACGCTGGGGACGGCGGCGGCCTGGAAGTAGGCGTTCAGGAGCTGGGCCATCTTGTAGGTCACGTCGAAGCACGCCTTGGCGCAGCGGTCCTTCTGTTGCGGGCCGGCGTTGGAGTACCCGGTGGACATGGTCCATTGGACGAGCGACGAGTGGCAGAGCGGCGAGTCCGCCGTGGACGTCGGGGCGTTGTCGATGGGGGGATTGGTCGGATTCCAGTCGGTCGTGAGGCCGAGGACCTTCTGGTACGACTTCCAGGCGTCGTTGGTCGGCAGCGGGGTCCTCGCGTAGTAGTCGAAGATGGCATCGGTGAGCGTGGTCGCGTGCCCGCCGTTGGCGACGCACATGCCGATCACGGCTGCCGAGGCGTTGAGGGTGCCGCAGATCGTCCCCCAGCCGCGGATGCCCTGCCCGCCGAACTGGAACATCTTTGGCGGCAGCGTCGCCCAGGGCGTCGGGTTCGACCGCGTCAGCGCATCGACGAACGGCCACCAGGTGGCCTCGGCGCAGGCGAAGCCCTGGTAGCGATGCATCTCGAAGGCTCTGCGGGCGAGGGCCTCCGGGACCGGCTGCTGCGCCGGGTCGGCCGGGTATGGCCACGGCAGAGCGGCGCCGGCGGCCTGCGCGGCGTCCGGGTCCCGGGCCAGCACGAGGCCCGACACCGTGGCCGCACCGACGACGGCGCCGGCCCCGGCGAGGAACTTGCGCCGCGACATCAGCTTGTCTGTCATGCTCGGTCTCCTTCTCGGTGGGTCGTCAGACGGTCGTCAGACTGAGGCCGGGAGGACGAGGTGCGGCTACTCCCCCGGCTTCGGCAAGGGCATGCGTTCGACTGCGTCCAGGAGATCGGCGTCCAGCAGCGTCTGGCCCTGGGCACGCATCTGCTCGACGAGCGCCTGACGGATCAGTGAGCAGCCCTGGATGTACTTGAAGCTCGTGATGGCGTAGTAGGCCGTCTGGCCATCCTTGCGCGACGTGACCAGGAGGCGCTCCTTGAGGATACGCAGGTGCTGCGACACGTTGTGCAGGGAGATGCCCACCTCCTGCGCCAACTGGGTCACCGACCGCTCGCCCTGCGAGAGCGTGTACAGGATCGCCAGTCGGTGCTCGTTGGCGAGCGCCTTGCAGAGCTCGGCGTGCATGTGGAAGACGGGTCTCAGATCGGCGGTCGCCGGCGCCC
>CAZTMO010000246.1:0-3402 GCA_964615105.1 uncultured Thermoleophilia bacterium | reverse complement strand
TCCTCGACGCCGCCCTCACCGTCCTCGAAGAGCTCAAGGCGATCGTGCTGAGCCCGGGGGCCTCGGCGGCGACCGAGAACATCTACCAGAAGCGACACATCGCCGCGGGCATCCCCTCGATCTACGGCAACTACAGCGAGCCGAAGTTCGACGCGCTCGGCCTCTCGTTCCGCGTCGAGAACCTCGTCGGGCGCCTGCTCGAGGACCTCGTCGACGAGGGCGCCCCCCAGTACGTGACACGCGACTCGCTGCGCCGCATGAGTGCCGCGATCCGGCGTTTCGAGCGTACGCTCGCCGCCGACGGGGTCGACTCGCGCACCCTCGACGCCAACCTGAGCATGCTCGAGGCCAGCTTCGCGAGCCACAACTTCACCTTCCACCAATACCAGAACATCTTCCAGTTCATCGCCCAGAGCGTCACCGAGCTCTCGAGCATGTCCGTCCTCAGCCACGAGCAGATCCTGCACGCCGTGCTCGTGAACGACCCCCGCCAGTGCGAGGCGCGCGGCATGTCCATCGACGCCGTCGCCGAGATGGTCCTGCGCGAGGTGCTGGTCTCGGCCCTCGGGATGCAGTCCCTCGACCGCTACGTCGGCGCGGCGCTTCGCCGCATCTCGACGCTGCACGGCCGGCTCGACAACCGCACTCTCACCCGGATGATGAACTACGACCCTGAGCGTCTCGTCTCGCCTCTGCACCGCCCCAAAGCGGGCACGGACGACCAGCGCACGCTTGGCTTCAAGGGCCTCGGCCTGAAGCAGATGGCGGCCTACGGGCATCGCGTGCCCGAGGGCTTCGTGCTCAGCACGGAGCTCTTCGAGGCACAGCCCGCGCTCTCGTACCCGCCGCTGTACGACGAGACGATGGAGCGCATCCGCCGGGCCGTGGGGGCGCTCGAGCGCCAGACGGGCAGGCGGCTCGGCGCCCGCAGGCGTCCGCTGCTCCTCTCGATCCGCTCGGGCGCCGCGATCTCGATGCCGGGTCTCATGACGACCTTCGTCAACGTCGGTCTCAACGATGCGTTGACCGCGGCGATCGCCGAGGCCCCGGGCTTCGCGTGGGCGGCGTGGGACGGCTACCGTCGCCTCCTGCAGTCGTGGGCCATGTCCGACGGCCTCGAGCGTGACTTCTTCGATGCGATCATGACCGAGTTCAAGGCGCGCTACGGGGTCGAGCAGAAGCTCGACTTCAGCGCCGCGCAGATGCGCGAGATCGCCATGCAGTACAAGCATCGCGCCCTGGACCTCGGCGTGCGCTTCATCGACGACCCCTGGATGCAGGTCGTCGCCTGTGTCCGCAAGGTGCTCGACTCCTGGGAGTCGCCGCAGGCCCGGCTCTACCGCCAGTACATCGGCATCGCCGAGGAGTGGGGCACGGCGGTCGTCGTGCAGCGCATGGTGTTCGGGAACCTGAACCGCGAGTCGGGGTCCGGGGTGACCTTCACCAGCAACCCGCTCGAGCCGCACACCCGGCAGGTCCGCCTCTTCGGCGACTTTGCGGTGCAGTGCCAGGGCGAGGACCTTGTCGGCGGCCTCGTCTTTCCGTTGCCCATCTCCGAGGCGCAGCGGCTCGGCAGCGCGACGTACAGGGGCACCGAGCGGTCGCTCGAGCGCGACTACCCGGCGATTTACGGCGAGCTGCTCGCCGTCGCCCGCGACCTCGTGGAACGACGCGAGTACGACGCCCAGGAGATCGAGTTCACCTTTGAGTCGCCGGCGGCCCGCGACCTCTACGTGCTGCAGAAACGGGCCGTGGTCCAGGAGCAGAGCAAGGAGGCGCCGTACTTCGATGCCGCGTCGCCGAACTACGGCTCGCCTGTGGCGGTCGGTATGGGTGTGGCCGGCGGCGCTTACTCGGGCCGCGCCGCCGTCAACGCCGAGCAGATCGACCGCCTGCTCGCCGCCGCGCCGGACGAGAACATCGTGCTCCTTCGCCCCGACACCGTGCCCGAGGACATCGGCATGATCACGCGCGTCAGCGGCATCCTCACGGCCCGCGGCGGGGCGACGTCCCACGCCGCCGTCACCGCCAAGCGTCTCGGCAAGACGGCGGTGGTCGAGTGCGTCGATCTCGAGGTCGACGAACAGGAGGGCGTCGTCCGTCTCGCCGGTCGCGAGCTCCGGGCCGGCGACTGGCTGTCGATCGACGGGCGCACGGGCAACATCTTCTTCGGCCGCATCCCGACGCGGGCTCAGCCGGCGGCGGCCGGACCGCGCTGAGAGGCGGTGCCGGAGAGAGGCGAACGAGGGGCGGTTTGGCCCGGCCCTTGCGGCGGTAGGTTGCCGCACGAACCCATCGGGAGGAGACAATGACTGTGCGCGTAGGCATCAACGGCTTCGGCCGCATCGGCCGGCTCGTCGTCCGCGCGGCGCTGCGCGAAGGCGCCGACATCGAGTTCGTGGGGATCAACGACCTCACCGACGCGAAGACCCTCGCCCATCTGCTCAAGTACGATTCCGTCCACGGTGTCTTCCCCGGGAGCGTGACGGTGGAGGACGACGCGCTCGCCATCGACGGCGCGCGCGTCAAGGTGCTGGCCGAGACCGACCCCGCGAGCCTGCCCTGGAAGGAGCTCGGCGCCGACGTCGTGATCGAGTCCACCGGACACTTCACCGACCGCGCCCTGGCGGCCAGGCACCTTGAGGCGGGGGCCCAGAAGGTGATCGTCTCGGCCCCCGCGAAGAGCCCGGACGTCACCGTCGTGCTCGGGGTCAACGACGACGCCTACGACAAGGCCAAGCACGACGTCATCTCGAACGCGAGCTGCACGACGAACTGCCTTGCGCCGATGGCCAAGGTGCTGGTCGACAACTTCGGCGTCGAGCGCGGCTTCATGACCACCATCCACGCTTACACGAACGACCAGAGGATCCTCGACTTTCCGCACAAGGACCTGCGCCGGGCGCGCGCGGCGGCGGCGTCGATCATCCCCACGACGACGGGTGCCGCGCGCGCCGTCTCGCTGGTCATTCCCGAGCTCGAGGGCAGGCTGGACGGCTTCGCCCTGCGCGTGCCCACGCCCGACGGGTCGGCCACCGACCTCGTGGTCGAGCTGCAGACCGAGGTCACCGCCGACGACGTCAACGCGGCCATGAGGGCCGCATCCGAGACCGATCGGCTCAAGGGGATCCTGCAATACCAGGAGGACCCCATCGTGAGCATCGACATCGTCGGCAACAGCCACTCGTCGATCTTCGACCCCGCGCTGACGATGGCGAGCGGGCGGATGGTCAAGGTGGTGTCGTGGTACGACAACGAATGGGGCTACTCGTGCCGGCTCGTCGAGCTCGCGCAGCGGGTGCTCTGACCGGGACGAGACGATCAGGGAGGCCGCGCCCGTCATGAAACGTTCAGTGACCGACTACCCGCTCGCCGGCGAGCGCGTGCTCGTGCGCGTCGACT
>CAZTMO010000245.1:0-3422 GCA_964615105.1 uncultured Thermoleophilia bacterium | reverse complement strand
CGAAGCCGGGCGTCACGATGCACGAGACGAGGCTCCACCGGCGATCGCCCATGCCCGCACCGACCGGTCCTGCGCCTTTCGCCCGATCACGCGCGGTCGAGGCGCCGGCCGCGGTCGAGGCGCCGGCCGTGGTCGAGGGGGTGTCCACGGGCCAGGAGCCGGCCACCCGCGCCGCCTGCCACGCCCCCGCCGGCACGAGCGCCTGGGGCAGCGCGTCGCGTCCCGCCGCCGCGTCTGCAAGCACGCGCACGTGAGCCTCACCGTCGGCGTCCAGCGTGACGAGCTCGAGCGGGAGGCCGCCCTGGAAGACCCAGAGCTCGTCGCTCGCCAGGCGGTGAAAGCGGCTCGGCGCCGCGGCCGTCACGAGAAAGAGGATGGCGGTGGATGCGGCGCGCGCCCCGCGCGCCGTCCGCACCGCCTCGCTCGAGCGATACGTCTCGCGGAACCAGCCACCCTCGGGATGCGGCTCAAGGCCCAGGCGGGCGACAATCTCCGCGACGGTCGGTCTCATGTAACGCTCCTCTGTCAGCTCGCGGGATGCGAGCATACCGGCCCTGCAGAGAGTGCGCTTCGCGACCCCGACGGCCGTTGCGCCAGAGCGCCGCGAAGAACGACAGAGCCCCGCCGTCAGCTGAGCGGCGGGGCTCTCGTCGGCAAGCCTGTAAGCCGGATCCTGTCGAGGGTGGCCATCCATCTGGGCCGTCCGTCACCGGACGGCTCGTGCGGCCGGAACCCGGGAGCTTCGGGCGAGCGACCCTCAAGCGCTCCCCTATTTGGCCTTGCACCGGGCGGGGCTTGCCGAGCCGGCCTGTCACCAGGACCGCTGGTGGGCTCTTACCCCACCGTTTCACCCTTGCCCGCACCTCCGAAGAGGCCGCTGGCGGTCTGCTCTCTGTTGCGCTTTCCCGCGGCTTTCGCCGGCTGGACGTTATCCAGCGCCCTGCTCTGCGGTGTCCGGACTTTCCTCGACGGGGTGCCTCGCGGGCTCACGAGGAGCAACGCGACGCGGCCCCGCCGCGGCCACCTGGCTTGCAAGAGGAGTGTACCACCGGGCCCTGAAGTCCAGACGCGACGAACCCGCGGCGGCGAAGGAGCGTCACCCGTCCACACCATGGCGAGACGAGGAGGACAGCGATGACGGCGACGAGAGTGAAGATGACGACAAGACGGAGCCCGACGACTTCGACGGTCGCGCACGTGAGGACGGCGTCCACCGTGAGAGCGGCGCTCGCGCTGCTCTGTGCCGCCGCTCTCGTCGCGCTCGCCGTCCTCGCAGCCGCCTGCGGCGACGAGCAGCCGGCGGCCCCAGCCGGCGACCCCAGCATCACGGGCGTCGTCGCGTCGGCCAGTCCGGTCGACGAAGAGGATCCCTCCGTCGGATCCTTCTTGATCGACCAGGGCAGCGGCGACTACGACAAAGCGTCGGTCGCCGTGACCGCCGACACCGCCTGGTACCGCCGCACGGCCGACGGCTACGAGGTGATCGAGAGGCCAAGCGCGACCGACCTCACGGGCAAGAGTGTCGAGGTCCAGTTCACCGGCGCCGTCGCCGAGTCGTATCCCGTGCAGGCGACCGCGGGCTGGGTGATCCTGGCCGACTGACCGCACGAGGCAGCCGGCTCGCGTCTCGGGCTCGACGAAGAGCACGTCCTTCAGGCCGCGGGGTCGGCGTCGACCGTGACGAGCGGCACGACCGTCGTCTCCTCGAACTGACGGACGACGACCATCGCCTCCTCGTCCGTACCCCCACGACGCACCGAGCGGTACACCTCGCAGAGAACGACCGTCGACGTGACGGCCTGGTCGGAGTCGACAAGGTACGGCTCGAACGCCGCGGCAAGGCGACCGCCCGCGGAGTGTTCGACCCAGCCGCACGGATCGACGACACGCACGGCGCGCCTCGGAACCGGTCGGCCCTGTCGCGATGACCTGCGGTGCAGGAACCGGCGAGGATCACGCGCAGGCTCGTGACAGGTCGATCCGGCACCAGGGTGATGATGCCGCCGCGGGCGATGACCTGCACCCGCTGCCCGGCCTGCAAGCCCGCGCGCTCGCGGACCTCCTTCGGGATCACGATCTGGTACTTCGGCGAGACGACGGCGCCGGCCATGGGCGCCTCCCGGTCGACGCCGTCAACTTGCGGGGAAGCTACCGACACGCCAAGCGTCTGACGTGGCCGGCGTGACGTGCGCGGCGTAGCACGGAGAGGCTTCGAGATACGGGGACGGCCGCGGTCGAGAGGCGCTCAGCCGCGTGCAACGGGGCTCAGCTCGGCCGCCGCCGCCTCGTCGAGCAGCCAGAGGAGCTGGCCCTTGACCGGCGCGATGCCCTGAGCCGGGACGGCCTTCGGCAGGCGGAACCCTTCGAAGACCTCGGCGACGATGCCGGCCTTGTCGGCGCCGCTCACCAGCACCATGACCCGGCGCGCCGAGTTGATGACCGGCCAGGTCACGGTGAGGCGCGCCGCGCCGTCGGGCGCCGCGGTGGCGATACAGAAGCGGTCCTCCACGTCGCGTGCCGGGCTGTGCGGGAACAGCGAGGCGGTGTGGCCGTCGCGGCCGAGGCCGAGAAGGACGAGGTCGAAGACCGGCACGTCGCTGGCCGGCCGCTCGAACTTCGCGAGGGCGCGAAGCTCCTCCTCGTAGGCGAGCGCGGCCGCCTCGGGATCGCGCTCGCCCTCGAGGCGGTGGACGTTCGCCGGCGCGATCGGGGCGTGTTTGATGAACGCCTCGCGCGCCACCCCGTAGTTGCTCGCCGGGTCGTCGGGCGGCACACAGCGCTCGTCGCCCCAGTAAAGCTGGACACGGCGCCAGGGGACCTTCTGCGCGAACTGCTGACGGGCCAGCTCGCGATACAGGGCGCGCGGCGTCTCGCCGCCGCTGAGCGCGACGGCGAACCTGCCGCGCGCCGCCGCCGCTGCCTGCGCCGCCATCGCGAACACGTCGGCCGCGCGCCGGGCGAGCGCCTCGGCGTCGGGCAGGACCTCGACGCTCACGGCGCCCCTTCCCTCGTGCCCGCCTTGACCGCACGCGCACTCACGGCCGCCGCCAGACACGCCCGTCGCGGGCGACGAGGGCGTCGGCCGCCTCAGGGCCCCAGCTCCCTGCCTCATAGATCGGCAGCCCGCGCACCGGCGGCTTCTTCCACGCCTCGAGGATCGGGTCCATGAGGCGCCAGGCCTGCTCGACCTGGTCGCCACGCTTGAACAACGTCATGTCGCCTTCCATCGCGTCCAGCAGGACGGTCTCGTAGGCGCTGAACGGCAGCTCCTTGAGCGTGCCCCCGTACGAGTAGTCCATCGCCACCTGCTGCAGGCTGAGCCCCTGCCCGGGCACCTTGGACTCGATCTGCAGCGAGAAGCCCTCGTCGGGCTGGACGCGGAGGACGAGGACGTTGGCCGCCGGGGCGCCGGCGAAGGCGGC
>CAZTMO010000244.1:0-3477 GCA_964615105.1 uncultured Thermoleophilia bacterium | reverse complement strand
ATGTGGCTGCCGGCCGAGAAACTGGGTCGTGGCCGCGAGGCCGAGCGCATCGGCCTGTCGTCGGAGGGGGTCGCCCAGGACGCCCTCGCCGACGACGGCCCAGCGCGGCCGCAGGCCGCGCCGGGCGAGCCGGGCGAGGGCCTGCAGGACGGTGGCGTGTCCTTTGCGCTCGATGAGGTAGCCGACGGTCAGCAGGAGGGGCTCGCCGGGCCAGGCGTCGTTCGCCGGCGTCACCGCGGCGTCCGTGCCGGTCGTGCCGTTGAGCACCACGTGCAAGCGTTCCGCGGCGACTACGCCCTTCAGCAGGCGGGCCACGGCGCTCGAGTTCGCCATCACCGCCGTCGCGCCGCGAAGCACCGCCGCCGCGCGGCGTCCGGCGGCGTCGTCGCGGCGCAGGTGCTGGTAGACGTCGGCGCCGTGGACGGTCACGACGTACGGCACGCCGAGGTCGGCCGCGAGCCGCTGTCCGAGCGCCCCGTCAGGCAGCGCCTGGTGAGCGTGCACGAGGTCGACGCCACCGCCGCGGACGGCGGCGGAACGGCGCACAAAGGGGTAGGCGAGATCGCCGAGCCGGTCGAAGAGCAGGCGCCGCGGCGGCTGCGGCACGCGGGGGTACTCGGCGGCGATGCCGTCGCGGACCGCGTGCCGCGGCTTCTGTCCGCGGCGCCGCTGACGAGGGTCGCGCCAGAGCAGCCGCGGCGCGTACGGCGTAGGCGACACGACGCCGATGTCGACGCCGAGCGCCTGCAGGGCGCGGTTCTGCTCGTGCACGAACAGGTGTCGTTCCACCCCCGGCGAGGGGTAGAGGTGTGAGACGACGAGGACGTTCACGCGCCGACTCCGGGAGGCGCGACTCCGGTGAGCGTCGTGTCGCCGGCCACGTCGGCGCCCCTGTGACCAGCCTCCGCCTCCGCGCGGCGCGATCGCGCGCGCACCACGACGGCGATGCCGAGTCCGTACAGGATCCACATCGGTGCGAAGCTCATGGAGCTGCTCGGTCCGAGCGCGCCGATCGTGAACCCGACGAGCGCGAGCACGGTGCCGCTCGCGAGGTAGCGCAGAAGGGGATCGTCGTCCCCGCGCGCCACCGGCCACAGGGTGACGATCAAGCCGACGTAGAAGACGAGCTGCAGGGCGATCGCCGGCAGCCCGCCGTCGACGTAAGTCTCGAGCCACCAGTTGTGCAGGTTGACGATGCCGGGGGCGTCGGCCCTTGCGCGGACGACGCCCTCGGCCTGTCCGGGGCCGGCGCCGAGCAGCAGCGAGCCGCCGGCGATCGACAGGCCGCGGTCGGTCAGGCTGGTGCGGATCTGGCCGGACCCCTTGTTGGCCGCCAGGTTGCTCGTCAGGCCCTGGAGGCGGAACTGCCGCAGCATCTCGTTGCTCGACTCGTTGAAGAGGAGGTAGCCGGCGCCGACGAGCAGGGCGACGGCCAACGCGGCGCCGGCGATCTTCGCGCCGCGCCCCGACCACCGTGCGCTCGGCCGCGCCAGCAGCACGATCGCCGCCACAGACTCGATGCCCACGGCGATGAGGCTCGAGCGCGAGCCGGTGCGCACGAACGCCAGGGCGCTGAGCAGGGCGATGCCGAGGGCGAGGATGAGGTAGAGCGGGCGGCGCGTGAAGAAGAAGGCGCAGAGGACGAACGGCCAGCACAGCGCGAGGTAGGTCGCGAGGTCGTTCTGGTTGTGAAAGACGCTGGTCACGGCGTAGGTCTGGGTGGTCGCGTCGAGCAAGCGCGACGTCGGCAGGCGGTATCCGGTCGTGTACTCGAGGACGCTGACGCCGAGGATCAGGGCGCAGGCGACGACGAGCGTGACGCCGACCCATGTGAGGCGACGGCGGCTGCCTCCGGCCAGCGCCGTCGCCCCGGTCAACGCCATCATCGTCGCGAGGACGAGCAGGTAGCGGAGGCCCGCGGCCTTGTCCGGCGCCCACGCGAGCCCAAGACAGAGCCAGCCGAACCACAACGTCAGCGGGAGGGCGAAGTCCCATCCTGCGAAACGTCCGCGGATGCCGCGCAGCAGGAGCGAGCCGCCGCCCACCGCGACGACGACGACCAGGATCACGCGAAAGGCGAAGGCTTGCGGAAGCGCCGGCAAGCTGAGCGACGGGCCGAGCAGTGCCGCCGCCGGGAGCAGAAGGGCGAGGACGGTGACGACGCTCGCGACCGGGTGGCCGGCGATCGCGTGACGGCCGAGGACGGCGGCGGCGGCGAGCGCAGCGACCGCGAGAGCGGCGATGCCCACACGTGCGTCGCGCGCGATGAGCAGCAGAAAGACGACGGTCGCCGCGGTGCCGCCGGCGAGCAGCAGTGCGTCGCCGCCCCGGCCGGACCGGGCTCGCCCGCGCGCGGGTGAGGGTGAGGGCGCGGTGGGCGAGGCGTCGGCCATGGGCACGGTCAGTCGCGTGTGCGGTGGGGAGCTTGCATGCCTTCGAGGATACCCACCAGCGTGTCGGTGAGCGACCCGAGTTCATATGGCGCCAGCGCGCCGATGTCGACCCTTGGCCCGGCGCCGGCGCGCACGTCCGCGACGAACGCCGCCAGCGGCGCGGCCATCTCCTCGTCGGGCGTGACGCACGTCGCACCGCCGGTGGCGGCGAAGAGCGCGCGGGCCGCCGACCCTTCGGGCGAGATGGCGAAGACCGGTTGGCCGGCCTGCAGGTACTCGAAGACCTTGCTCGACATCGCCTCGGGGCGGCGCCCGTTGACGAGCAGCAACGCACTCGCGGCACGCTGGAGGCCCAGCGAGCGGGAGTGGGGGACGAGCGGCTCGATCCGCACCCTGGCGCCGAGGCCGAGCCGGTCGGCCGCGGGCCGGACACGGCCCTCGTCGACGCCGACGAAGAGGGCGCCGACGTCGTCGGGCAGGGTGGCGAGCGCGGCGAGAAAGGCCGTCGTCTGCTCCTCGCGGCCGTAGAGGCGTCCGGTGTGGACGAACCAGAAGCCCGGCCCGAGCTCGGCTTCCTCGACCGGCTCGGTGACGTCGAACCCGTTCGCCAGGACGTGCGTGCGGCCGCGCAAGACCGTGTGCCGGGAGAGCAGGTCGTCGAGGATCGGCCGGTTGACCGCGGAGACAGCGGCCGCCGCGTCGAGGCACCAGGCCTCGAGGCGGCGGTGTGCCTCGCGGTGTGCCGCCGTAGGGTCGCGGCGGAACTGGTAGGTCGTCCACGGGTCGCGGTAGTCGGCGAGCCAGGGCACGTCCCCGTACCGCGCGAGCAGCGCGGCGACGACGTGCGCGCTGGGACGCGGCGAGCTCGAGAAGATCGCATCGAAACGCTCCCCGCCCAGCAGGCGGCGGCCGAGAGGGACCGCGCCGGGGATCCAGGGCGCGTACACGTCGGGTACGAAGAGCCATCGGTTGGCGCGCGCGCTGCGCCGGCCTCCGCGCAGGAGCGGCGCGGGCACGGGGACGGGCGCCCGCTCGACCCGGACGCCGGGCGGTTCGGGCGCCGGTCCCTTCGCCCGCGCCGCGA
>CAZTMO010000243.1:0-3486 GCA_964615105.1 uncultured Thermoleophilia bacterium | reverse complement strand
GCGCCGCCGGCCGCCAAGGCGGCGGGCGCATCGCCGGCGCGCTGGATCCGCACGCGCGCCGTCCGCCTCGCCCTCACGGCGAGCAGCGACCAGGGCGAGGTCGCCGAGATGGCGCTCTCCGACGGCGGCGTCACCTACGGCGCCTGGGTGCCCTACGCCGAGAGCCGCCCCTTCACCCTCTCCGCGGGCGACGGGGTGAAGACCGTCGCCGTCGTGTTCCGCGACAGCGCCGGACTCGTCAGCCCGGTGGCGAGCGCCGTGATCGGTGTCGACACGAAGCGTCCGGCGACCACCGCCTGGGCGGCCACGGCGACCCGCGGCCGCAAGGCGGCGCTCAAATACCGCGTCAGCGACGCCGCCTCGAAGCTCGTCTGGCACACCGTGCAGATCAAGGTGAAGGACGCCCGCGGCAAGGTGGTCAAGAAGGTCACCCTCAAGAAGCAGCCCACGGCGCAGACGAGGACGTGGAAGTTCACCTGCACGCTCGCCAGGGGCAGCTACCGCTACTACGTCTACGCGACCGACGCGGCCGGCAACGTGCAGAGCCGCGTCGGCAGCGCCACTCTTGTGGTGCGCTGAGGCGGGCGGCCCGAGGGGGGCGGCCTCGCAGGGGGCCGCCCCCCTCCGGGCACCGCGGGCGATGGCATCTTGCCTGCAAGCCGCGGGACTCGCGGCTCAGATGCTTTCGGCAGCTGATCCTCGGCGGGAGATCTGGTTGCGTATCCGCCGGTACCTGACCACGCACTCGATGCTGTCCCACACGCAGATGCCGAGCACGACCACGAGGAACGTCGTCCCGACCACGCCGAGGGGGAACTCGACGTCTCTCCGCGCGAAGAAAGTCGTGACGGCTCAGTCGTGGCGGTCCATCAGATCGTCTGTTCGCCCTTCCCAAGGAGAGGGTGCGACATCGGCGCCGAGTCGCATCCACGCAGCCCTGAAGCGCGCGAGCGGGGCTATACTTGCCGTGCGCTGAGTGGGGCGCGCATCTGCAGGACCGGCATCGCATACGCCGGCTCCCGGCAGGCCACGGGGGCGGGGCGCCGGCGAAGCGCCTAAGGAAGGAGCGACCATGGGACTTGGCGATCTCGACAGGCTGTCGGGCGACCTGCGGGAGCGACGCACGACGCGACGCGCGTTCCTCGCGAAGGCCGCCGTGCTCGGCGTCTCGGCATCGGCGGCTGCATCGCTGGCCGCCGCGTGCGGCGAGGGCGGGGACGGCGCGGGCGGCGGGTCGCCGGAGCCTCTCGACACGACCAAGCCAGAGTCGATCACTCTGTTCAACTGGGCCGACTACATGGACCCGAAGATCCTCAAGGACTTCGCCGCCGAGACCGGCGTGCAGGTCAAAGAGACGTACTTCGACAGCAACGACGCCCTGCTCGCCAAGCTCAAGGCCGGGGCGACGGGGTACGACGTCATCGTACCCACCGGCTGGATGGTCACGATCCTCGCGAAGTCCGGGTTGTTGGAGCCGCTCGACATGAGTCTGATCCCCAACTTCACGGGCGTCATCCAGGCGTTCCAGGCGCCCTCATACGACTCCGCCGCCGACGGCAAGCGCTACTCGGCGCCGTACATGTTCGGGCGTACGGGTCTCGCTGTCCGCGTCGACGTGGTCGACGAGGAGATCTCGAGCTACGAATCCCTCTGGGACCAGACCTACAGCGGGCGGATCGTGATGCTCGCCGACTCGCGCAGCGTGCTGGAGCCGGCCTTGTACCTCATGGGATCGGATTGCAACTCGACCGACCGTGCCGAGCTCGAGAAGGCGCGCGACAGGATGATCGAGCAGAAACCGCTCGTACAGAAGTACGACCCCGTTCCCTTACGTAACATCATGTCCGGCAGCGCGATCACCCAGAGCTGGGACGGCGACGTCGTGCGCGCGCAGCACGATCTGAGCAAGGGCGAGGCCGTCTTCGTCGCGCCTGTCGAGGGTTACTCCGTCTGGACCGACACCTTCGCCGTGCCCAAGGGCGCCGGGTCGCCTTACTGGGCGCACAAGTTCATCGACTTCATGCTGCGGCCTGAGGTGTCCGCGTACCTCAGCGAGTTCACCGGCTACCAGTCCCCCGTCAGGGAGGCCGCCGCGCACATCACCGATCCGCTGCTGGCCGCCATGCAGCCGAGCGACGAAGAGCTGGCGTCGGCGCACGCGTACGAGGACGTGGGTGAGTTCCAGCAGGTCTACGACGAGATGTGGAGGGCGATCAAGAGCGCCTGAGCTCGTGACGTCGTCCGTCGGCACTTTGCGGCCGCACCCTTCGGCGACGCCTCACGCGGCGGCCCGACTTGTCATCTCGGGTATACTCGCGCAGCGATGACTACCTCGGCGCCAGACGCACTCGTCCAACTGGACGCGCTCCGCGAGCGACTCAAGGAGGCCTCGGGCCGCCTGGGTTGGCTGCGGAGCTATCTTTGACCCCTCCAAGCTGACCGCCGACATCGCCGCGCTCGAAGAGCGCATGCAGGCCTCCGACTTCTGGGACGACCAGGAGGCCGCCTCGAAGACCTCGGCCGAGTACTCCCGCCTGAAGCGACGCCTCGAGGAGTTCGCTGCCCTCGAAGGGCGCTTCGCCGACCTCGAGACCACCGAGGAGCTCGCGCGCGAGGAGCTCGCCGCCGGCACGGTCGACGACGACCTGCTGGGCGAGCTTGTGAGCGGCATCGCCGCGCTCGATCAGGAGCTTCAGCGCGGCGAGGAGCAGCGTTTCTTCAGCGGCCGGTTCGACGAGGGCGGCGCGATCGTCACGATCCACTCTGGAGCCGGCGGCACCGAATCGCAGGACTGGACCGAGATGCTGCTGCGCATGTACCTGCGCTGGTTCGAGCGCCGCGGCTTCAAGGTCGAGATGAACGAGGCCCAGGAGGGCGACGAGGCCGGCCTCAAGAGCGCCACGCTGACGGTCGAGGGTGAGAACGCCTACGGGCTGCTGCAGTCGGAGAAGGGCGTGCACCGCCTCGTCCGCCTGAGTCCCTTCGACTCGGCGAACCGCCGTCACACGAGCTTCGCCTCGGTCGAGGTCTCGCCTGTGGTGGACGACGACGTCGAGGTCGAGATCGCTGACGACGACATCCGCGTCGACACCTACCGCTCGAGCGGCGCCGGCGGCCAACACGTCAACAAGACGAGCTCAGCCATCCGCATCACCCACTTCCCGAGCGGCATCGTGGTGAGCTGCCAGAACGAGCGCTCGCAGCTCCAGAACAAGACCGTCGCCATGAAGATGCTCAAGTCGCGCCTGCTCGAGCTCGAGGAGCAGAAGCGCGCCGAGGACCTCGCCAAGGAGCGCGGAGAACAGAGGGCGGTCGACTTCGGCTCGCAGATCCGCAGCTATGTGCTGCACCCCTACCAGATGGTGAAGGACCTGCGCACCGACCACGAGGTCGGGAACGCCCAGGGCGTGCTCGACGGCGACCTCGACGGGTTCGTGCACGCCTTCCTGGTGTGGCGGGCCGGCGGGACCCGGCCCGTCAAGAAGT
>CAZTMO010000242.1:0-3489 GCA_964615105.1 uncultured Thermoleophilia bacterium | reverse complement strand
CCCGCGCCTGTCGGCGCCGCCTGAGGTCGCGCCCGGGCTGCCGGTGCGCCCGCCCGTGCTCTGCCCGGGCTGCGCGCACCGGTCGGTCTACGCGGCCCTGCGGCGGCGCAAGCTGGCGCCCCTCGGAGACATCGGTTGCTACACGCTCGGCGCCCTTCCGCCGCTTCTCGCCCTCGACAGTTGTCTCTGCATGGGCGCGAGCGTCGGCATGATGTCGGGCTTCAACAAGGCGCTCGGTCGTAAGGCCGCTGCGGCCGTGATCGGCGACTCGACGTTCTTCCACTCGGGGGTCACGCCGCTCATCGACGCTTTCTACAACGGGAGTGAGGGGCTCGTCCTGGTCCTCGACAACCGGACCACGGCGATGACCGGCCACCAGGGCCATCCCGGGACGGGATGGCGCCCCGATCGCAGTCAGGGCCCCGCGGTCGACGTGCAACGTCTCTGCGAAGGCATCGGCGTACGCTGCACCACGGTCGACGCCAACGACCACAAGGCGCTGGATGCGACGATCGAACGCGAGGCGGAAGAGCCCGGACTCGGCGTGGTCGTCGCGCTCGCGCCCTGCGTCCTCACGCTGCGCGGACGCGCCGGGATCGTCACCGTCGACGAGGAGCGCTGCAACCTGTGTGGCCTCTGCCTCGACATCGGTTGCCCGGCTCTTGCGCCGGGGGAGGTCGCCGTGGCCCTGACCGACGCCTGCACCGGCTGCGGACTCTGCGTCGAGGTCTGCCGCCGTGGCGCCCTCGCGTTCGAACCGGCGGGGAGCAGCGCCTCGTGAACGGGACGACCACCGTCTCGCTCGTCGGCGTCGGCGGCCAGGGTATCCTGCTCGCCGCCGCCGTGCTCGCCGAGACGGCGATGGCCGAGGGCCTCGACGTCAAGGCGAGCGAGGTCAAGGGCATGGCCCAGCGCGGCGGCAGCGTGTTGTCGACCGTGCGCTTCGGCCGTCACGTGTACTCGCCGGTCGCGCGTCACGCCGACTTCGTGCTCGCCACCGAGCTGCTCGAAGGCCTGCGCGGCCTCGACCTGTTGGCGCCGCGGGGCACTCTGGTGTGCGCGACGACGCGGATCCTGCCGGGCAGCGTGCTGCGCGGCGACGAAGCGTACCCGGACGAGCTCGCCGCCGCCGCGGCGGCGTGCGGGGTCAGGGTGGTCCTCCTCGACGCGGAGTCCCTCGCCCGCGAGGCCGGCGACGCGCGCGCCGTCAACGTCGCCCTGCTCGGCGCGGCCGGCGCCGTCCTTCCGTTCTCGGCCGCGTCGTGGGAGCGCGGTCTCAAGGCCGCCGTCCCGGCCCGGATCCTCGACGTCAACCGTCGCGCGTTCGCCCTCGGGCGCGACGCCGGCGCCGCGCAGGAGGTCGCCCTGTGAAGGTCACCCAGCTCACCGTCTTTCTCGAGAACCGCAGCGGGCGTCTCGCCGAGGTCGCCGATCTGCTCGGCCATGCGGGCGTCAACATCCGCGGTTTTTCGACGACCGAGGCGGCGGAGTACGGCATCGTGCGCCTCATCGTCACCGAGCCCGAGCGTTCGCGCGACCTGCTGAACGCCGCCGGGTTCACGACGCACTTCTCGCAGGTCATCTGCGTGCACGTGCCTGACGAGCCCGGCGGGCTCGCCAGGGTCCTCGACGAGCTCGCCGCAGCGGGCGTCTCCATCGACTACCTCTACAGCATCTCGTTCCAGAACATCTGCTTCTCGGTCCGCGACATCGACCGCGCCATCGAGCTGCTCGAGGGCAAGGTCACGCTGCTGACCGACGAGGAGGTGCGCGCCCTGTGAGCGCACGCGCCGAACATCTGACGCCGGACGCCGCGGGCGGGCTGCTCTGGCAGCCGGACGCCGAGACGCTGCCGACGCCGCGTCTCGGCGAGCTGCAGATCGAGCGCCTGCGCGAGACCCTGCGCAACGCCTGCGAGCACGTCCCGTTCTACCGCAGAAAGCTGGACCAGCTCGGCATCAAGCCCGACGACATCGGCTGTCACGGCGACGTCGCCGACCTGCCCTTCACGACCAAGATCGACCTGCGCGACCACTACCCGTTCGGCATGTTCGCGCGCCCTCGTGAGGAGATCGTCCGCGTCCACGCCAGCTCGGGGACGACGGGCAACCCGACAACGGTCGGCTACACGCGCGCCGACATCGACGCGTGGGGTGACCTGATCGCCCGTACGCTCGCCGCCGGCGGGGTCAAACCCGGCGACCTCCTGCAGAACGCCTACGGCTACGGTCTCTTCACCGGCGGCCTGGGTCTTCACTTCGGCGCCGAGCGGCTGGGTTGCACGGTCGTGCCGATCTCCGGCGGGAACACCGAGCGGCAGCTCAAGATCATGCGCGACTTCGGCGCGACGGCCTTGAGCTGTACGCCATCGTACGCGATGCACCTTGCCGAGGCGGCGCGCGACCGCGGCTTGCGGCCGGACGACCTCCCCATCCGCGTCGGCTTTCACGGCGCGGAGCCGTGGACCAACGAGATGCGCGGGCAGATCGAGGTCGGTCTCGGCATCGCCGCGCTCGACATCTACGGGCTCTCCGAGATGGGCGGTCCGGGCGTGGCCTTCGAGTGCCTCTGCAAGGGAGGCATGCACGTCAACGAGGATCACTACCTGGTCGAGGTCGTCGACCCGGTGACGTTGCGGCCGCTGCCCGAGGGCGAGGTGGGCGAGCTCGTCTTCACCACGCTGATGCGCCAGGCGCAGCCCCTGATCCGGTACCGGACGCGCGACCTGTGCAGTCTCAGCTCTGAGCGGTGCGCCTGCGGCCGCACCTCGATCCGCATGAGCAAGCCGATCGGGCGCAGCGACGACATGCTCATCATCCGCGGCGTCAACGTCTTCCCGAGCCAGATCGAGGAGGTGCTGATGAGCATCCCCGAGATAGAGCCGCACTACCAGATCGTCGTCGACCGCAAGGGATACCTCGACGTCATCGAGGTCTGGGTCGAGGTGGGCGAGGACATCTTCGCCGAGACGATGGGCGACCTTGAGCGCTTCCAGCGCAGGGTACAGGCGCAGATCTACAACGTGCTGAACATCCAGGCCGCGGTCAAGCTCAAGGAGCCCAAGGCGATCCAGCGCTCCGAGGGCAAGGCCGTGCGCGTGGTCGACAGGCGTCAGCCGCTGTAGAAGAGCAAGACGGCCTCAGTCGCGCGGCAATGTTCGCCGCCCGCGCCGAGAGCCGGCGGCGACCTGGGGCGCCCCACGGGGACGCCCCCCAGGGCCGCTCGCCGGCACGGGGCGACGGTCCAGACCCGGCCGCTATACTGTGGTGATGAGTGTCTCGACCTCGATCCTGGCCCCGCTGCGCGGCCTTCGCGTCGACCTGTCGGCCGGTACGGCCGCAGCCGACGAGCTGCCGGCGGAGGTCGCGCGTGACTACCTCGGCGGCCGCGGGCTCGGGGCGCACGTCGCCCTGCGCGAGCGGCTGTTCGAGGTCGAGCCGCTCGCGCCCGAGAACCTGCTCGTCTTCGCGCCGGGCCCGCTGACGGGCA
>CAZTMO010000241.1:0-3510 GCA_964615105.1 uncultured Thermoleophilia bacterium | reverse complement strand
TGATCCGGCTGAAACGGGCGTATGAGGCGGCGGCGGCGGACGACGGGCGCCGCGTCCTCGTCGAGCGGCTGTGGCCGCGGGGCGTCACCAGGGAGAAGGCCGCCCTCGATCTGTGGCTCAAGGACGTCGCCCCGAGCGCCGGGCTACGGAGCTGGTTCGGCCACGATCCCGACAAGTGGCCCGAGTTCAGGCGCAGGTATGCGGCGGAGCTTGACGCGAGACCCGAAGAGGTGGCACAGCTCGTGGGCATGAGCCGTGAGGGGACGGTGACGTTCGTCTACGGCTCGCGTGACGAGCGGCACAACGCCGCCGTCGTGCTCAAGGAGTACGTCGAGGAGCGGCTCGAGGAGCAGGGCGCGGGGACGCCGCAGGGATGAGGCGGGTGTGAGGCACGGCAAGGGCGCGGCGAGCGCGAGACGGGCGTGAGGTACGGGAAGCGAACGGCGGGCGGCATGAGCTTCACGCTCACGGCGGCGGCGCCCTTTCGCCTCGACCTCACGGCGCTCGCGCTGCGTCGCGACGCGGCGAACATCGTCGACCGTTGGGAGCCGCCGACGTACCGGCGGTTGTTCGTGCTCGACGGATCGCCGGTCGAGGCCGGCGTCGAGCAGGTGGGGCCGCCGGAAGAGCCGCGGCTCGCGGTGGAGCTCCGGGGCGTGACCGGCGAGCGGAGCGCGCAGGAGCTCGCGGTGCTGCTGCACGCCGTACTCGGTTTGGACGTCGACCTCGGCACGGGCCAACGGCTGACCGGCGGAGGCGACCGGCTCTCGCTGCTGGCGCGGCGTTTCGCCGGCCTGAGACCACCGGTCATGCCGACGGTGTTCGAGGCCCTGGTGAGCGGGATCGCCTGCCAGCAGCTGTCGTTGGCCGTCGGCATGCGCCTGCTGGCGCGCCTGGCGGCGGAGTACGGTCTCGCGCGTGACGGTCGTCACGCCTTCCCGCGGCCGGTCGACCTGCTGCGCGCTTCGCCGCAAGACCTGCGCGGCCTGGGCTTCAGTCTTCGCAAGTCCCGGACGATCCTCCACCTGGCCGCTGAAGTCGCCGCCGGCCGTCTCGACCTCGAGTCTCTGCGCGAGGCCGGGACGGAGGTGGCGATCGAGCGACTCATGTCCTTGCCGGGTGTCGGCCGCTGGACCGCGCACTACGTCGCCCTGCGCGGGCTCGGGCGGCTCGAGGTGTTCCCGGTAGACGACGTCGGCGCGCAGAACAAGCTGCAGCACGTCCTCGAGCTTGATCACCGCCCCGATGCCGCCGAGACGTCCCGCATCGTCGAGGCGTGGCGACCGCGCCAGGGCTTTCTCTACTTCCATCTGCTTCTCGACAGCCTCGTGGGCGGCGGGACTGCGGTCTGATGAAGCGGCTTTCGTCGCGCTCGCTGCTGCCGCTCTACCTGGCCCACGCTTTCTCGCACATCCTCCTCGGGATCTACCCCGCCGTCCTCTACCTGCTCAAGGAAGAATCCGGCGCCAGCTACGCGCTGCTCGGCGCCGTGTTCACCGCGGCGACGATGCTTTACGGGCTCGGTGCCTTCCCGACCGGGTTCTTGCTCAACAGGGTGCGACCGCTGACCGTCGTGCGCTGGTGCCTCGTGGTGGCGGTCGCCGCCGCCGCGTTGACCGCCGCCGCTCCTTCGGTGCCGTCCAT
This sequence comes from uncultured Thermoleophilia bacterium, assembly GCA_964615105.1. GTDB lineage: Bacteria > Actinomycetota > Thermoleophilia > UBA2241 > UBA2241 > UBA2241. Next base: position 1,866 of record CAZTMO010000241.1, on the reverse strand, counting down.
GGCCGTGGGCCTGCTGCTGCTCGGCCTCTCCCTCTCGCCGTACCACACCGCGGCCAACACGCTGGTCTCTCGCGCCAGCGGCAACGACGCGCGCATCACCGCCCATCACGGGATGTTCGGCAGCTTCGGCCTGGCGTTGGCTCCCGCCTTCGGCACCGTGCTTGCCTACGCCGGGGGCTGGCGCCTTCCGTTCGCCGTCGGCGCCGCCCTCACGGCAGTCGTGCTCGTTCTCACCCTGCTGCTGCCTCCGCTTGCCGACCCCCGTGACGCGAGCGGCGATCCCGGTCACAGTCTCGGCCTCACCCATGTGCGCGCCCTCACGTTGGTCTTCGCCATCACGGTCTGTCTCGGGTTCGTTTTTCGCGGCGTCGAGACGTACCTGCCCTCGCTGTTGATCCAGCGTGCCGACGTCTTCGCCGGGAGCCGGCTCGTGCAGGCCGGACTGCTCGCCTCGCTCATCTACACGGCCGGGTTCTTCGGGCAATGGTGGGCGTCGAGGTTGGGTCGTCGTCGCGACGTCGAGTTGGTCTACACCGCTCTGCTCGCCGGTCAGACGCTCGTCCTCGTCGTGGTCTTCATCGCGACGCAGTGGCCGCTCGTCCTGCTCCTGCTCCTTTTCAGCTTCGTGCACTTCACGACACAGCCTATCGATAACGTGCTGACGGGGAAGTACACGTCCCTGAGCCGGCGGGGCGTCGGCTACGGATTGAGCTTCGGGCTCTCCTTCGCGATGGGCTCGCTCGCCGCCGTCGCCGGCGGAGCCGTGGCCGACGCCGCCGGCGGCGATCTGCGCTGGGTCTACCTGATGCTCACGGTTCCCGGCGTCGTCGCGGCGGGTTGCGGAATCGCCCTTGCGGTCGTCGCCCGCAGGCTTCGAGACGCGGGGGTCGGTGAACGGACGCCGCGTGCCCGGTAAGCTGGCCGTCAGCATCGCGGCACGGGGAGGAGAGGCATTGACGTGAAGGAGGAGGCTGTGACGCGCTATCGCTACTACACCTGCGATGTGTTCACCGACACGCGCTTCGGCGGCAACCAGCTCGCCGTGCTGCCCGAAGCGGAGGGTCTGAACGCCGGCCAGATGCAGCAGATCGCCCGCGAGTTCAACTACTCCGAGTCGACCTTCGTTCTGCCGCCGGAACAGGGGCACGACCGCCGGGTGCGCATCTTCACGCCCCCGGCTGAGGTGCCGTTCGCCGGACACCCGAACATCGGCACGGCGTTCGTGCTCGCGAGCACGGGCGCGTTCGGGTCGCTCGACGAGCCGCGCACTGTCGTGTTCGAGGAGGACGCCGGGCCGGTGCCGGTCGCGATCATCAAGGGGGCGGATGGGCGGATCAGATGCGAGCTGACGGCCCCGCAGCCGTTGTCGAAGGGCGGGGCCGTGACGGCGGCGTCGGTGGCCGCCGCCACTGGACTGGCTTCTGGCGACGTCGTCACGGACGCTCACGGACCGCTGGTCGCCTCTGTCGGCCTGCCGTTCGTCATCGCCGAGCTGAAGGACAGGACGGCACTCGAGCGCTGCCGTCTGGACGTCGCCGGCGCCGAGCGCCTTCTGGCGGACGGCGCCGAGGTGCCCGACCTTCTCGTGTACGTGAGATCGAACGACGAGTTCGACCTCCGGGCGCGCATGTTCTCGCCGCTCGACGGCATTCCCGAGGACCCGGCGACGGGCAGCGCCAACTGCGTCCTCGCCGCGCTGCTCAGCGACCTGGATCCGGCGGCGGACGGCACGTTCTCGTGGCGTATCGCCCAGGGCGTCGAGATGGGTCGTCCGAGCGTCCTCGAGGCGCGTGCCGAGAAGAAGGACGGCGCGGTCGTGAACGTCTGGATCGGCGGCGAGAGCGTGATGGTCGCCGAGGGGTGGAT
>CAZTMO010000240.1:0-3513 GCA_964615105.1 uncultured Thermoleophilia bacterium | reverse complement strand
CGGAGCGCCGACGGTCGAGCCGGCGGCGCCAGACTCGCCGCCCGTGGCGCCAGACTCACCGCCCGTGCCCGTCGCCGGACCTGTCTGGCCGGGGGCGGGCATGGCAGGCGCCGTCGGTGTGGCCGCCGGCGTCGGCGACGCCGTTGCCTCGGGCAACGGCGTCGCCCCGGCCGGCGCCGCCTCGGCGGCAGGCACGTAGACCGTGGAGCCGTCCGAGAGGCGATAGAACGAACCGATCAGCGTGCCCACGCCGGTGACCTGTTCGCCGGCCTCGACGTCGAAGCGTTCGATCGTCTCGCCGGACTTGACGATCATCTGCATCTTGTCGGTGCCCGGGTTCGTGACGACGGTCATGTCCCCGCCGGTGAGCACGTCGGTCATGCCGAGCCCCGTCAGGGCCGAGAGAAGGAACCCGACGGCGAGCACGATGGCGACGTCGAAGAGATTGATGACGCCGTCGAGCGGGTCGCCGTTGCGGTCCTGTCGAGCCGCCTTGCGGCGCTTCATGTAGCGGAGCCCCATTCCGGCGCCGGGCTCGTCAAGCACAGTCGGCAGGAAGCTGACTTCGCTGTCGTCGACCTCGTGGGTCATGGGCGCGTGCGGGACGGTCGCGGACGGGCCGTCAACCGCGGTCCTCCGGCTCGTCGACGGGGCCAAGCGACGAGAACGGATCGGCGTTGGCGCCCCAGCGGAAGCGGTCGCCTTCAGCGAGGTCGGCGTCGGCGCGGTCGCCGTCGACGCGCGTCGAGGAGCCCGGCGCCGGCCCTGCCGGCGGCGTCACGACCAGCGGCGCGTCGAAAGCGACCGTGTCGCCGGCCTCTGACGGCTCGGGGGCAACGGTCGCCGCTACGCTCACGGTCGCCGTCCCCGTAGCCGGAGCCTCGCCTCCCGCCTCGCCCGCCTCTTCCGCAGGTCCACCCGCTCCCGTCTCGAGCTCGTCGACCCAGCGGCCGTCGGCGTCCTTGCGGCGGCCCTCGCGCAGGCGTTTGGGGCCGCCTTCGAGCAGCTCGAGCAGGTACTCGAGGTCGGAGATGTCCTGCGAGTAGATGCGGTCGCGGATGATGCTGACCGTGAAGGCCAGGCCGCCGATGAGCAGGCCGATGACCGTGACCGAAAAGGCGATGCGCAGGTTGTCGGCGAGCTGCTGCGTGTCGCCGTTCGCCAGCGCGACCAGCGCCGGGGACAGCGGGATGAGCGTGCCCATGAGACCCAGCATTGGGCCGAGGCGCACCAGGATGCGCGTGCGCTCCAGACGCTTGACCGTGTAGAACTCGTATTCCTGCAGCAGCTTGAGCGGCTTCACTGCGAGGCGCTGGGTCTGGTAGTTGCGGATGAGGTCGAAGAGAAAGCGCGCCACCACCATCGAGTAGTTGTTCTCCTGGAGGTAGCGATAGGCGCGGCGGGGCCGGCCGTCGGCGAACGCCTGGCGGGCACGGAGGGTGCGGATCTCGAGCGCCTCGAGGTCGCGGTAGCGAAAGCGCAGGTACAGCTCGTACACCAGCCAGCCGAGCTCGATCAGCACCCAGACGAGGCAGACGGCGGCGGCCACGAGCACCGGGTAGAACAGCAGCTCCGCGGCGTCGAAGATCGCCTGTTGGAGATTCTGGCCGAAGTCGCCGAAGATCAGCATGGCCCCGCGGTCACTCCTTCGGTGAAGCGTTCACGAGACGCCCGGCAGACGTCCCTTGAGGCGCTGCCACGGCGTCCCTCCTCCGGGCAGGAGTCCTCCCTGACCCGCGTTCGCAAGCGACGCCGCCTGGCGCCGGTGCATCCAGTACGAAAGACCCGCTCCCAGTGGGAGCATGAGCAGGAGCGTAGCACCCAGCACGTCGCCGGAGCCACCGCTCGAGCTCCCCGAGGACCCCGTCGCTGCTGCTGACCCGCTAACGGACGGCGTGGGCGACGGCAGCGGCGTCAGGACGGTCCCCGTGACCGAGCCGTCGTCAGTGGGGGAGACCGTCGGGGTCACCGTCGGCGTGGTCGTCGGCCTCGGGTAGAGCGTCGTCCCCGGGGTGGGCCGGTAGGTCGGGCGCAGCGTCGGTCGCGACGTCGGGCGGTAGGTCGGGCGTACCGTCGGCGGCGGCGTGGTCCCGGCGCCGGAGCCCGGCCGGTAGCTCACCGTGACGGTGTGCGAACTGGTCCGGACGTTGCCGGCCCTGTCGGCGATGCGGACCTCGATGGTGTGCTGGCCGTAGGTGAGGTCGACGAGCCTCAGGGTGAGTCTGCGCGACGAGATCCTCGCGTTCTTCGTCTTGTTCTTGGTGTCGACGAGGATGCGGACCGCGTCGGCATTGATGCCCGTCCCACCCTTGGGGTCGGTATAGACCACCTCGACGGAGACGTCGTTGGTGGACGAGAACACGGCGCCGTTGCCGGGCTTGAAGGACGAGAACGAGGGCAGGTGCTTCGCGGGATGGATCTTGCCCCCGAGCTCGAACGGGAACGGCCTTCCGGCGAGCGCGATCGCGGCTTGGGTCGTCGTCATCATGGCGCTCTGCCCCTTGGCGCTCTTGCTGTGCGCGAACGATCCATCCGCCTTCTGGAGGCTGCGCAGGAGCTGCGCCGGGGCGCGGCCGTTCTTGGTCCAGGTCGCCGGGTCGATCTTGCAGGCCCTGAGCGCCTGGATCACCCAGGCGGTCGATTCAGCGTTGCTGCGCACGTCGCCCGCCCGGTTGGGGAAGCCACCGTCGTTCATCTGCAGCGCGCGCAGGTACGCGAGCGCGCTGGTCACGACTCCGGACGACGCGCTCACGCCGGCGGCGCGGAGCGCCTGGATGGCGGCGGCCGTCGAGTCGACGACGCTCGTCCCGCCTGTTTGAAGCGCCCAGCCTCCGTCGCCGTTCTGGGCGCTCTCGAGCCAGCTCCGCGACGTCGACACGAGGCCACCGCTGGGGCTCTGGTCGGCGGCGATGAGGGCCAACAGGGCCCAGGTCGTGGTCGTGACGTCGAAGAGGCGCCGGTCGCCCGCCGTATCGGGCGAGAAGCGGCCGTCGACGTCGTAGCGGTACTGCAGGAGCTTGGCCAGGAGGTTGATGCGCGGCGTCCCGGCGTTCTGGATGACGAGGTTGTTCTTCGACGCGGCCGTATAGGCGAGGATCGTCTTGGCGTAGTAAGAAGGCGGGTAGCCGCCCTGGACCGCGTTCGTCTCGTGGTTCTGCGCCTGGAGGTAGTCGATGGGGTCCTTCCCGTTCTTGTCCCACGCCGTGGGCTTCTCTTGTCCCGCGACGATCGCGAGGATCGCCCACGGCGTGCTCGCCGGCGCCCAGCCGCCCGTCGTCTCCTGACGGGCGTGCATATAGTCGAGCGCCTTTGTGATCGCCGTGGGACGGGTGCCGGCGGCGGCGGTGGCCACGGCGGGTACGGCAAAGCCGAGCAGCAGGGCCGCCGAGAGAACAAAGGCCAGCAGTGACGCCGGCCGGGACGTCTTCGTCATGGCGTGTCCTCCAGTCCCACGAAGGTGACGCGGGTCCGGACACGGAACCGGGCCACAATGGTAACAGCCTGCACCCCGAA
>CAZTMO010000239.1:0-3551 GCA_964615105.1 uncultured Thermoleophilia bacterium | reverse complement strand
GCCGCGGGGACCAGGTAGACGGCGCAGGGCGAGCCCTCGAGCAGGGCGCGGACGACGGGGGCGCGGTCCTCGGCAAGGGTGCCGCGCCACGAGGCGACCACGAGCTCGGCGCCGAGCTCCCGGACTTCGCGGATGATCGCCGCCGCCGGGTCGCCGACGCGGACGCAGACGCGGTGGCGGCCCCCCTCGACACACTGCGAGAAGCGCATCGTGAACTCCTCCTGCCAGGCCGTCCATTCATAGTGCTCCTGGTCGACGATGCGCGGCGCCGGGAGGCTGCCCGGCTCCAGGGGTGCGTCGCTCGTCACGACGTGGAGCATGACGATCTCGCGCCCGCGGGCGCAGAAGGCCGCGTCGGCGTGCTGCATCGCCGTCGAGACCGACGGACTGCCCTCAAGGGGCACGACGAGGCGGCGCAGGCGGTCGACCGGCCGCGCATCGGGCCGGACGACGAGCATGGGGACGTCGAGGGTGGCGAGCAGAGCGAGGGCGACCCCGCCGATACCGGGGGCGGGTCGAGCGCGGGCGCCGAAGGCGACCGCGGTGCCGCCCGCCGCGCCCGTCGTGGCGAGACGCTCGATCTCGGCCACCGGGGCGCCCTCCGCCTCGAGCACCTCGACCCCCGCCAGGTCAAGGCCGTCCAGGACCGGCGCGCCGGCCCACCGGGGGTCGCGCACATGGACGACGCGCAGCGGCCACCCTGCAGCTCCGGCGACGCCGCGGGCGACGCCCAGCAACTCGGCGTCGCCGGGGCTGCCACCCAGGGCGACCAACAGGCTCATGACCTGTGCCTGATCCACGGGCCCCTCCCTTCGCGGGCAAAGACGTGCCGGCCGGTCTTGAGTGTGCGCTCCTTGCCGTCCAGCACGACGCGCAGGGGCGCGTCCTCCACGGTTATACCCATTCGTTCGTCCCCGCGGGTGCCGCGACCACGCCGGCGCACGTCGACCTCGAGACGAGACCCGCGAAACCAGAGCGGCACGCGGAAGCGCCGCCACGTCGTTGGGAGCTTCGGCTCGACGACGAGCGCCTCACCCCGGCGACGGATCCCGCCGAAGCCCATCACCGCGGCCTGCCAGAGGCCGCCCATGGCGGCCATGTGCAGACCGCGCGCCGCGTTGCCCATGTTGTCGGCAAGGTCGATCGCCGCCGCCATGGCGAAGTCCTCGAGGGCTGTGCCTGTGTCGCCGAGCCGGGCGGCGACGGCGGCGTGGATGCCGGGCGAGAGCGACGAGCCGTGGCACGTGATGGGCTCGTAGCAGTCGTAGTTCGCCCGCATCACGTCCGCCGGGATCTCGTCGGCAAGGACGTGGCAGAGCATCACGGCGTCGGCCTGCTTCACGACCTTCGACCTCAGCGTCACCTCGCGGCCCAGTAGGAGGTCCGCCGCCATCGGCCGCGGGCGCAGCTTCTCGACAGGGATCTCGTCCATCTCGTGGAAGCCGGCGAACTGCTCGTACACGAGGGTCACGGGGTCGAAGCCGTCGACGAGGGCGTCGGCCACCCGTGCCCACTGGGCGAGCTCGCGGTCCTCCAGGTCGAGCCGCTCACGCAGCGCCTTCGCCCGCGACGCGTCGAACCCCTGGAGCCACGCCAGTGCGTCGGCCGCCCGGCGGATGTTCCAGCGTGCGAGGACGTTGGTGTAGGCGTTGTCGTCGACGCCTTCGTGGTACTCGTCGGGGCCGACGACGGTGCGGATGTGGCGGCGGCCGTCGGCGTCGTGACTCGTGCGCGAGACCCAGAAGCGTGCCGTCTCGAGCAGGATCTCGACCCCCATCGTCGCCATGAACTCGTCGTCGGCCGTTCCCTTCCAGTACTCCCACACCGCCCACGCCACGTCGGCCGAGATATGGTGCTCCATGAGCCCGGAGAGGATCGGCACCATCTCACCCCCGGGGCCGAAGCCGTACGGCGGCGTCGTCTCGTTCCCCTTGTCCGCCGACTCCCAGGGGAAGAGCGCACCGCGGTGTCCGTAGAGGCGCGCCTTCTCGCGCGCGCCGTCAAGGTTCCGATAGCGGTAGGCGAGCAGCGTCCGCGCCGTCTGGGGGTGCGAGTAGACGAAGAACGGGAGCACGAAGATCTCCGTGTCCCAGAAGACGTGCAGGAAGTACGACATGCCGCCGAGGCCGCGAGCGCCGATCGAGACGCGCTCGTTCGTCGGATGACCGGTGGCGATGAGGTGGAAGATCGAGAAGCGCAGGGCGCGCTGGGCCTCGTCGTCCCCCTCGACGACGAGGTCGGCATCGCGCCAGCGCTCGACCCAGGCCGCGCTGTGGCGTGCGAGCAGCTCGTCGAAACCGAGCGCCTCGGCACGCGCCAGCACACGACGGACGACCTCGGGCGACGGCGTCCTCGTCCGCGCGGCGGCGATGGCCGCGAGGCGGTCGACGGTCGCGGGCTCGCCCGGCTCGAGGCGACCGCCGATCACATCGCGGCCTTGGCGCACCCGGTGCGCGACAGGCGAGCCGGGAGCCGGTCGCGTGGTCACCGCGAGCGCGTGACCGCCGCCGTTGCGGCCTTTGGACACGGCAGTGAAACCGGGAGCGTCGCCGAGCGCCTCGAACGTCACCTCGCGGGTCGGACCACCGGCGTGACTGACGCCGATGAGACCTTCCCAGACGAGCTGTCCCCCGAAGTCCTCGGGTACGGCCTCTGCACGGCTCGCCATGATGCCGCGGTCGTCGAGCGAGGCGAAGCGCGCCGTGCGCACCGAGACCGTCCGGCCGGCATCGTCCCGCTGCCGCCAGTACCGGTAGACGACCCCGCGACGCATGTCGAGGACCCGCTCGTGGTCGAGCACCTCACCGTTGCTCAGCGAGAGCCGCATGTCGCCGACCTTGAGGCGCAGCCCAAGCCAGTCCGGAGCCGGCACCGGCTGGCGAAACCGCGGCTCGCCGGTGCCGTCGCCGAAGACGCCGGCGACGAACGTCGCCGGCGTCGAGACGGCCGAGCCCTCTTCAAGGGCGCCCCGGGTCCCGGTGGCGCCGTTGGCGATCGTCAGCCATGTCTCGACCTCGCGCTCGCGGAACGGATCGAAACCGGGCACCGTGAACCGCCACGACGAGTCCGCGACCGGCTCGGGGAAGCGCTTTTGGGCGATGCGGCCGCGGCGCGCGATCTGCTCCTCCAGGGCGGCGAGCAGCCCGTCGACGCCGCCCTCCAAGGTCAGGACGCCCGGCGACAGGCGCCCCGGACGCGACCCCACGGCGATGACCGTAGCGCGGCGCACCTCCGACATCATGGACGCAGGATCGGCGGCGATCCTTCCCAGAACGGGGTCGCCTGCCTCCACCAGGGCGAGCAGGTCCCGGGGGCGACGGCCGCGGCCGACGACGAGGTCGCGGACGACGCGGCGCAGAGCGTCGGACCTGTCGCTGAGGCCGATCTCGACACGGCTGCGCCCGACGGCGGCGCGCGCGTCCGGCAGCCCCGCGTCGCGGGCAAGCTCGACCGCCAGGGCCGCGACCTCGTCTCTCGACGGAAGGCCGCCGGCGCCGAAGGCGGCCGGCGGCGGGCCCGTCGGCGAACGTCGACCGCGCGCTGGACGCAGG
>CAZTMO010000238.1:0-3579 GCA_964615105.1 uncultured Thermoleophilia bacterium | reverse complement strand
GGCACGTGGTCGATGGTGAGCATCGCCTGCTTGTTGGCGAACATGCAGCAGACGCTCGAACAGTACTGGTGCTCCTGGTCGCGCGAGCCGACGCACTGGATGAAGGCGATCCGCGTCGGGTGCTCACCGTCGGACGGGCGTTTGACTTCGCCGATCGTCGGGCCCGAGGCGCTGAGCATGCGCTCGTACTCGAGGGCGCTGAGGACGTTCGGGTAGCGGCGGTACCCGTATTCGCTCGCCGTGCCGGGGTCGTGCAGGTCGAAGCCCGTCGCCAAGACGACGGCGCCGACCTTGACTTCGGACTCACGGTCGCGCTCGTCGTGCAGCAGGGCGCCCGGGCCGCAGGCGCGCACGCACTCCATGCACTCGGAGCAGATCGCGCAGTCGAGGCAGCGCCCGGCCTCGGCGACCGCCTGTTCCTCTGAGAAGCCGGTGTTGACTTCGTCCCAGGTGACCTTGCGCGCGGCGCCGGGGAGCTGCGGCATGGGCATGCGCGCCATGACCTCGGTCTTGGCGAGCACGTCGGCCTCGGGCTTGGCCTGGTCCATGAGGTCTTCCCATACGGGGAGGAGCTCTTCGCCGCGCAGGTGGTTGTGGATGCTGCGCGCCGCGCGCCGACCGGCGGCGACGGCCTCGACCGCCGTCCACGGCGCCGTGGCTGCGGCGTCGCCGCCCGCGAACACGCCGGCGCGGCCCGTCATCAGCGTCCGCTTGTCGACGACGATCTGGCCGCGCTCGACCTCGACGCCGGTGGCGCCCTGGAGGAAGTCGTCGACCATGCTCTGGCCGATGGCGAAGATGACCGTGTCGCAGTCGAGGTCGTGCTCGGTGCCGTCGAGCCGGACCGGCGGCCGCCAGCCGCGCGCATCCGGCTCGCCCAGCGAACACGAGCTGAAGGTGACGCCGCAGGCGCGGCCCTGCGCGTCGAGCGCGATGGCGTCGGGCATGCACGAGCAGTTGAAGACGATGCTCTCGGCGAGCCCCTCTTCGAGCTCCTCGCCCGAGGCCGGCACCGTGGCGTCGTCCTCGATGCAGTTGATCACGACCTGCTCGGCGCCGAGGCGCAGGGCGGTGCGGCCGGCGTCGAAGGCGACGTCGCCGCCGCCGATGACGACGACCTTCTTGCCCATCTCGACCGGCTCGCCGACCGTCGCCTTGTAGAGCAAGCCGACGGCGTCGAGCACGTTGGGCGCGTCGGCCCCGGGGATCGGCAGCGTGCGGCCGCCTTGCAGACCGACGGCGAGATAAACGGCCTTGTAGCCGTCGTCGAGCAGGCCGTCGACGGTGACGTCGATGCCGCAACGCTTGCCGCACACGAGGTCGACGCCGAGGGCGGTGATGCGGTCGACGTCCTGCTGCAGCGCCGCCTTGGGCAGGCGGTACTCGGGGATACCGAAACGCAGCATGCCGCCCGGCTCGGCCTTGGCCTCGTAGACGGTGGTCCGGTAGCCGAGCAGGGCGAGCTCGCGGGCGGCGGTCAGGCCGCTTGGGCCGGCGCCGATGACGGCGATCTTCTCGTCGTGTGTGACCGTCGCCTTGGCGGGCAGCGGCACGTGGTCGTTCGCGTAGTCGGTGACAAAGCGCTTGAGGCCGCGGATGGCGATGGCCTCGTCGACCTCGCCGCGCGTACAGTCGTCCTCGCATCTCGCCGTGCAGACACGGCCGCAGACGGCGGCGAAGGGATTGGACTCGCTGGCGACCGTGTAGGCCTCGGCGAACCTGCCCTCGCGGATCAAGGCCACGTACCCCTGCGCCGACGTGGCCACCGCGCAGGCGCGCTTGCAGGGCGAGTGCCCCTTCTTGGTCACCGCGTACGTGCTGGGGATCGCCTGCGGGTACAGCTTGTAGATGGCCGTGCGCGCGCCGAGACCCTCGTTGTACGCGTCCTCGACCTTGATTGGGCAGACGGGCACGCACTCGCCGCAGCTCGTGCACTTGTCGGGGTCGACGAAACGGGCATGGTGGAAGATCGTGGCCGTGAAGTCACCCGGCTCGCCCACGAGAGCCGTGAGCTCGGAGTTGGTGACGATCTCGATGTCGAGGTGCCTGCCGGCCTCTACCAGCTTGGGGGCCAGCGTGCACATCGAGCAGTCGTTGGTGGGGAAGGTCTTGTCGAGCTGCGCCATATGGCCGCCGAGTGCCGGCGCCCTCTCGACGAGGTGGACTTTGTAGCCGCCCTCGGCGAGGTCGAGAGCGCACTGGATGCCGGCGACGCCGCCACCCAGAACGAGGGCTGCGCCGGTCGATTTGGCTGGGGGACCCGACGGCATAGGCGGACTCCTTCGACTGACGGGCGGCAGATCCGGGGACTGCTCGTGGTCGTCCACCGAGCCACGATCGTGCTCCGACCACGTCTGGAGTATAGCGGCGAGTCCGTCCGCGCTTCCACCACACGCGCGAGCGCGCGCGAGGTCCGCCCAGGATGCGCCGGGCCGCATCCGGCTCCGGGTGCCGCAAGGCCGGCCGCGTGAGCGGCCGGCCTTGCGCAAAGGGGGCGGACCCGAAGGTCCGCCGCCGGCGACGGGTCACGCTCGGCCCCGGTGCCCGTCGCTCAGCTGGTACCACCGTACAGGTGCCCCGGAAGCCTATCGTCAGGGTCGTAGGGCGCAACACTAGGGGAGCCCTTAGGATGATGAATCGACGGCCCACGACACGCCAAAGCGGAGAAAAGGGGTGCTCCAACTCGCATTCGACTCGAAAGGACGAGCGAGAACGCCGGGAGCCGGCCCGGTCCCTCCGTGCGCTCCTCTCGGCCAGCGAGGCGCGCGTCGTTCCCACGCGGCGGCGGCGACTGAGGCGGACGTGACGGGGGCGGCCTCCCGGCCGCCCCCGTCACAGGCGTAGTGCTCGTGCTTCCTCTCTCGACGTCCCCTTCGAAGAGCCCGCCTGCGCCGGCGCGCCCGGCCTCCCGCGTCGCGAGACCATGGTAGGGCGAGGCCCGTGGGGGAGGTGGCGCTTGGCGTCGCCGCCGGTGGCAACGACGCCTGCCCGACCGCGTCCGGACTCGCTTCTGATACGCTGTCGGTCGCACCCCTTTTCAGGTCTCAACCAGCGTACGCCGAAGGGTGGTCGATAACATGGGTGTGAAAGAACAGTATCGCGACTACGTCATGACCGGGTTCGTGAAGCGCGTCGAGCCGGTGGTCGCCGAGCGGGGCGACGGGGCCTTCCTCTACGACGCCGACGGCACCGAGTACATCGACTGCTTCGCCGGCATCAGCGTCACCAACGCCGGCCACCACAACAGCAAGGTCCTCGACGCCGCCAAGGCGCAGGCCGACAAGCTCGTTCACGCCTGCTCGTACGTCTATCACGTGCCGAGCGTCGGCGCCCTCGCCGAGAAGCTCGCCCAGATCACCCCAGGCAAGCTGCAGAAGAGCTTCTTCGGCAATGGCGGCGCCGAGGCGATCGAGGGCGCCTTCCGGCTTGCCAAGCGCTACAGCGGAAGGCGTGAGTTCCTCGCCATCGAGTCAAGCTTCCATGGGCGCTCGTTCGCGACCCTCTCGGTGACGGGCAACTCCGGCCGCAAGAAGGGCGGCGGCCCGTACATGCCCGGCGTCGCCTACGTGCCGACCCCGT
>CAZTMO010000237.1:0-3586 GCA_964615105.1 uncultured Thermoleophilia bacterium | reverse complement strand
AGCGCGCTCAAGAACGGCGTCATCGGCGAGGACGAGATGCGCGCCGCGGCCGACGAGGCGGCGGCGCTGAATTCAGCGGCCGCCGCCGCGATGAAGAAGGTCGGCGCGCACGCCTGCACCGACGTGAGCGGGTTCGGCCTCGCCGGGCACCTCGGGGAGATGCTCGACGCGAGCGGGGTGGGCGCGCGCCTGCGGCTCGAGGACGTGCCCGTCCACGACAGCGTCCTCGACCTGATTGCGCGCTCCGTCTACGCCGGCGGCCTGCGCAGCAACCGCGACTACGTCCTGCCGCGCTTCGCCGCCGCGGCGGCGGGCGGCGAGAGCGGCACGCCGGTCGCCGCGGCGGCGGCCACTGTGGGCGGCGAGACGGCCACGGGCCGTGCCGTCGGGCCCGCCGCAGCGCTCGAGCCGCGGGTCATGGCGCTCTTCGACCCGCAGACGTCGGGTGGCCTGCTGCTGGCCGTCGCCCCCGAGAAGCTCGCTCGCCTTCTCGCCGAGTTGGCGGCCGTCGGCGCGGTCGGCTGGGCGATCGGCGACGTGACCGGCGCCGCCGCCGGAACGGTCGAGCTGGCGTAACCTTCGGGCGCCGTTTGTCCCGCACTTCCCATGGCGCTCCCACGGCGGGGTAAGCTTTGGCCATGGGCGAAGGACGCAACAAGCGGCGGGCGCGCCGCACCGACGAGGCCATGGCGGCGCGCGACGGGGCCGCGACGGGACGAGAGGAGGCTGTGACGTCGCGGGAAGAGACCACGACGGCCGACGAGAAGGTCGCGCGGCAGGACCGGTTGCGCGATCTCGCGGCGGTCGACGAGGCCCTCCGCGAACCGGGCGTCCAGCAGCTCCTCGCGACATACCGTCGCGACCTCGTCGTCGACGCCGTGCGCGCGGTGATCGACCGCCTGAGGCGCGAGATCCTGGCCGGCGAGGTGGCCGGCGGCGGGACGGCGCCCGCGGCCGCCCGGGACCTCGCCGCCTCCGACCTCGTGCCCTGGGTCGAGCGCACCCTCGCCCTGGCGGCGGCGTCGTCGCTGCGTCGAGTCATCAACGCCTCGGGTGTGGTCGCGCACACCAATCTCGGGCGCTCCGTGCTTCCCGGAGAGGCGGTGGATGCGGTCACGCGCGCCGCGTCCGGGTACTCCGATCTCGAGTTCGGCCTCGCGACCGGGGAACGCGCCTCGCGCCAGGACCACGTGCACGACGTGCTCTGCACCCTGACCGGCGCCCAGGACGCGCTGGTCGTCAACAACAACGCCGCCGCGGTCCTTCTCGCTCTCGCCGCCGTGGCGCGTGGCAGCGACGTGCTCGTCGCCCGCGGGCAGCTCGTCGAGATCGGCGACGGCTTCCGCATCCCCGACATCCTGCGTGAGAGCGGCGCCCGTCTGGTCGAGGTCGGGACCACGAATCGCACCTACCTCCGCGACTTCGAACGCGCCTGGGACAAGAGGACGCGGGCCGTCCTGCGCGTGCACACGAGCAACTACCGCATCGTCGGCTTCACCGCGGAGCCCTCGCTCGCCGAACTGGCGGAGCTCGCCGCCGCGCGCAAGGGCGTGCTGATCGACGACCTCGGCAGCGGCGCCCTCGCCGATCTCGAACTTTTCAAGGAAGAGCCGTCGGTGCGCGAGAGCGTGGCGGCGGGCGCCGATGTCGTGACGTTCAGCGGCGACAAGCTGCTCGGCGGCCCGCAGGCCGGCATCGCCGTGGGCAAGGCGAAGACGATCACCGCCATGCGGCGGCACCCGTTGGCGCGCGCGGTGCGCATCGGAAAACTGAACCTGGCGGCGCTCGACGTCGTGTTGCGGCTCTACCTGTCGCCGCAGCTCTCCGTCGAGCGCGTGCCGACACTGGCGATGCTCGCCGAGCCGCTCGATGCGGTGAAGGGCCGGGCGGAGGTGCTGCGCGCGGCGCTGGACGCCGCGGCGCCGGACTGCGCCGCGGCCGTCGCCCAGAGCGTCGCGCGCGCCGGCGCCGGCGCACTGCCTGTGACCGAGGTACCCAGCGTCGCCGTCGCGGTGACGCCGCCTGACGGCGACCTCGAGGGTCTTGCGACACGGCTCCGCGCGTCGCGCCCGGCCGTGGTCGGCCGCGTGCACGAGGGTCGCTTGTACCTCGACGCGCGAACAGTGCGCGAACCGGAGGTCGCCGACCTCATCGCCGTCGCCGGTACGGCGCTGCGCGGCGAGATCGCGGACCTCGGGCAAGCCTGAGGCGCCTCGTGGCGTCACGGCACGACACGCACGCGGCGACATCCGGCGCCAGCACAGGGTCGGCGCACGACGATGCGCCCATCCTCACGCTGGGCACCGCCGGCCACATCGACCACGGCAAGACCGCGCTCGTCACGCGCCTGACCGGCAGGAACACCGACCGCCTGCGCGAGGAACGCGAGCGCGGCATCTCGATCGAGCTCGGCTATGCCGAACTGGATCTGCCGAGCGGTCGCCGTCTCAGCGTCGTCGACGTCCCCGGGCACGAGCGCTTCGTCCGCGCCATGGTGGCGGGGGCGACGGGGATCGACCTCTTCCTGCTCGTCGTCGCGGCCGACGACGGCGTGATGCCCCAGACGCGGGAGCACCTTTCCGTCATCGAGCTGCTCGGCGTCACCGAGGGCGTGATCGCCCTGACCAAAGCCGACCTCGTCGACGACGAGTTGCTCGAGCTGGTCCGGACCGACACCGAGGCCTTTCTGGCCGGGACGCCGTTCCGCGCCGCGCCGGTGGTGGTGGTGAGCGCCCGCGACGGTCGCGGTGTCCCGGAGCTGCTTGACGCGCTGGAGCAGGTGGCGGGCCGGGTGCGGCAGGCGCGCCGCGAGGGCGCGGCGCGCCTGCCGGTCGACCGCGTCTTTCCCCTCAAGGGCATCGGCACGGTGGTGACCGGCACGCTCTGGCGCGGGGCGCTGCGCGCCGGGGATGAGGTCCGGGTGCAGCCGGGCGGGCGACGGGCGACGGTGCGCAGCGTGCAGGTTCACGACCATAGCACCGATGTCGCGCTCGGCGGCGGCCGGGTGGGTGTGAACCTGCGCGGCGTCGAGCAGGGCGGAGTCGCGCGCGGCCAGTGGCTCGTGGGGAAGGGGGCGCCGACGCACGTGTCACGGCGTTTCGGGGCCTTGGTTCGGGTGCTGCCGGGCGCACCCCCGCTGCGCGCGGACGCACCTGTCCGTCTGCATCACGGGACGGCGCAGTTCGTCGCGCGGCTCACGGTGCTCGCCGGTCGTGAGATCGCGCCCGGGACGGAGGCCCCGGCGGTCGTGCGCCTCGATGCCGCTGCGGCGGTCGAGTCGCACGACCGCTTCATCCTCCGCGCCCTCTCGCCTGTCGCCACGCTCGGCGGCGGCCGCATCCTCGACGCGACGCCTCGCCGCTGGCACGGGCGCGAAGCGCACGTGGCCTACCTGCGCGCGCTGGCCGCCGGTGATGCTGCCGCGGCGTGCCTGGTCCTGCTCGGCGAACGGGGGGAGGGAGGCGTGACCGCCGACGACCTCGCCGGCGCCGGTCTCACGGAGGCGGAGGTGACGGCGACGATGGCGGCGCTGGTCGCCGGTGGCAGCGCCGAGAGGCTGGTGGCCGGCGGCCGTCAGCGCTGGTTT
>CAZTMO010000236.1:0-3599 GCA_964615105.1 uncultured Thermoleophilia bacterium | reverse complement strand
CGGCGGCGGCGATGACCGGCGCGGGATCGTCCGGGTCGATCTCGTTCCAGCGCTGACAGGCTTCGAGGGCCCCGTCCGCGTCGTCGGCGGCGAGCCGCAGCTCGACCTCGAGGTCGAGCACCCCGGGGTCGTCCGGGTCGGTGTCGAGGAGCTGTTCGAGGATCTGAGCGGCGTCGTCGAGCTCGTCGTCCTCGACGGCGGCCCACGCCTGGTCCAGGGCGGCGTCTATCCGCGACTGGGCGCGGCGTCTTGACCTTTCGTCGCTCACGGTGAGCAGACTATATCCGGCGCGCGGCGCGAGTACTCGCCCGCGAGCGGCGGAGATCGCGCGCCGCCGGCCGCCGCCGGGCCCGCAGCCCGCCGGCTCAACGGACGCGGAGGGAGACGCATGCACTACGACGGCATCGCGGGCAAGCGGGTCATCCTTACAGGTGCCGCGAGCGGCATCGGGGCGCAGGTCGCGAGGCGCTTCGCGGCGGCGGGTGCGAAGGTCTTCGTCTGCGACGCGGACGCCGAAGTCCTCGCCGCCTTTGCGGCGGCGAACCCCGGCATCGGCGCGGCCGTCGCCGACGTCGCCGCGCCCGCCGACGTCGAGCGCCTCTTCACCGCGGCCCTCGCCCATCTCGGCGGCCTCGACATCCTCATCAACAACGCCGGCATCGCCGGCCCGGCGGCCCCCGTCGAGGACATGGACGTCGACGCCTTCAAGCGCTGCGTCGACGTCAACCTCACAGGCGCGTTCCTCTGCGTCCGCCGCGCCGTCCCCGCGATCAAGGCGGCCGGCGGCGGTTCCATCATCCTCATGTCCTCCAACGCCGGCACGATGGGGCTGCCCTTCCGTGCCCCGTACGTGGCGACCAAATGGGGCGTCATCGGGTTGATGAAGACCCTGGCCATGGAGCTCGGCCCGCACAAGGTCCGCGTCAACGCGATATGCCCCGGCGATGTCGAGGGAGATCGCATCCGCCGCGTCATCGCGATGGAGGCCGAGAACCGCGGGATGACCTACGACGAGATCGTCGCCGAGCGCGTCGCGGCCGTGTCGCTGCGCACCATGGTCACGGCCGACGACGTCGCCGACATGATGCTCTTCCTGTGCTCCGACGCCGGCGCCAAGGTCTCCGGCCAGGCCGTGCTCGTCGACGGGAACGCCGAACGGGCGTAGGCCAAGCTCGCCTCGCACTGTGTCGTGGCAGGCCGGGCGGACCTGAGTGGTCTCGCGTCCCATCGCGCCCTTTTCGCGGGCGCTCGCGGCGCGTATGCTCGCCCCATGACACGCCCCGGGTCCACAGTCGCACGCACAGTCGCGTCCATTCTCGCTCTCGTCCTTCTGGTCGTCTTCGCCTCATCGTGTGGCGCCGGAGGGTCCGGCGACGGCACGGCGGCGACCCCGACGCTCTCGCCGCAGTCGAGCGCCGAAGCGACCGCCGACGCCCGCGGCACCCTGCGCGCTCTCTTCGCGGCGTGGCGGGCCAAGGACGTCGAGGCCGTCATGAGCCACCTTTCCGCCGACGAGCGGGCGGTCGACTGGCAGTCCGGGCTCCGGCACCTCGACCGCGTCGAGTTCGGCGAGATCACCGAGAGCCCGGAGCTGGTCGACCAGTACATCGTCAGCGGGCACGGGTCCGCGACGGGCGTCGCGCCGGAGGACGTGCGCTGCTTCCAGGCCGACGCGACGTTCTTCTATGTGCCGGGCTACCAAGGCCCGGCCGACGAAGGCCAGGCGCTGGCGTGGCACTGGTTCCTCGAGCGGGACGACGCGGGGGTCTGGAAGGTCACGGACTGGGGCTTCTGAGGGTCCCGGCCGGTCGGTTTTCGGGACGCTGGGGCGGAAAACACACGATCTCCTGCCCTCTGCGAAATGGAACACGGAGACTGACCGCGAGCCTGCCGGCGTCGGCGGGAGACGCGCGGACCGGCCGAAGATGCGTCGCACTCTGACGAACGTCCCGGCGCTTCTTGCCGGAAGCACACGTCAGGTCGGCCGACCTGCCAGCAACTCCGCGATGCGTTCACCGAAAGCCGCTGAGCTCTTGGGTCCGTTCGCCGTGACGAACTGGCCGTCGACAGTGACGCCGGGGCCCGTGTACACCGCGCCCGCAGCTTCGAGCGCCGCGGACTCCGTGCCCGCCACGGTCGCCCGACGCCCCTTGAGGACCCCAGCGCGGGAGAGCAGGACGGGAGCGAGGCAGATGGCGGCCAGCACGAGGCCGCTCTCCGCGGCCTCGTGCGCCAGGCGGTGCGCCTGGGGGTCGTCCCACAAGAGCCTCGATCCTCCTCCACCCACGAACACGATCGTGTCGTAGTCGGCAGCGCGCTGGGACGCGAGAAGCACGTCTGGTTTCACGGTCCCCCGCGCGAACCCGAACAGGCATCGAGCCGCGTGCCGGCGACCGTGCACGTGTGGCCCGCCGACTCGAGGACGGAACGGGTGACGAAGAACTCCTCGTCGCGGAACCGCTCGGGCGGGACGACCATGAGGACGTCAGCCATCGGCCTCCTCCAGGGATGCCCGAGCGTAACGCTCGGCCTCGGGCGCGCGGCGCGCGACATGCGGGTCGGCCGTCCCGGCGCCGCTCGCCTCCAGCAGCGCGTCGCCGCCGACGCGACGTCCAAGTCGGGCGGCGCCCGCGCTACGAGCTTCTGCGGAGCTGTTCGTAGGTCTTCTCCCGGCCCCGCCTGCGCGCGAGCTCGCTCGAGTATCCGCGGCCGAGGGTCTCCCCATTGTCCAAGACCCATCGGGACAGTCTGGTATTCCCGCTCGCGGGCGACGAAGTCACCAGCAGGTTGCGCATCAGCCCGGCGACCTCCTCCGGCGTGACGACGACGTCCCCGACGACCAGGCCGATGAGACGAGCGACGGCCAGCCCGAGCCTGGGCGGGATGTTCACGATGGGCCGCCTCCGCTCAATCGCCTCCCCCACCAGCGACAGGAGTCCGCGGTAGGTGAAGGTCTCCGGGCCGACCGCGCCTCGAACGACGTTCTCGGTGAGGCCCGACTCCTCTGCGACCGGTCGGGCCAGGTCGTCGACGAACACGGGCTGGATCTCGTACCTCCCATCCCCGAACACCTCGAACACCCCGAACACCGGAAAGCGTCGCAGCATCCAGGCGATGTTGTTGATGAGGATGTCTTCCCGTCCGAACAGGACGGTCGGCCTCAGGATCGCGTAAGACAACCCCAACTCCCGCAGCGCCGATTCCAGCTCCGCTTTGCCGCGGAAGTAGGGCAGGTCCGATTCGGCAGACGGGTTCGTGATGCTGATGTGCACGACCCGAGGCACCTCCGCCCGTCTCGCGGCCTCGAAGAGGCACAGGGTGTTGCGGACGGCCTGCGCGTGCGTGGAGTCCCCGTGGCCGAGCGATACCCGAAGGCACCGGTGACGACGCAGAGGTCGCCGTCCGCTGCACGCCGACTGCTCACGGCGGCCCGCTCGGGCTCTCTGCGCCGCGTCCTTCCGGACGGTGCGGCCGAGCGCCCCGATCGTCGATGTCCGCTGCGCATCAACGTCAATACCCGTCCTCGCGGAAGTTCTTCGATCCATCCTTGTTGGTCGCCGGGATCTGAGCGGACAGGTCTATCTGGGCGTTGGGGTCAG
>CAZTMO010000235.1:0-3600 GCA_964615105.1 uncultured Thermoleophilia bacterium | reverse complement strand
GCCAGTCCTTCGTCCCCGAACCGCGCCGCGGCGAACGACGCCTGCCAACGCCCGACGACGTACGGGCGCCCGCCGTGGCGCGTGATCGCGAGGTCCAGCAGTACCGGGGCGAAGACGATGTCGGCCATCACCGAGAGGTGGCGCTGGTCGGTCAGGTAGCCGGCGATGACGAGGGCCTCGTCGTCGGCGACGTAGTACACCTCCGGGTCGAGGTCCAGGCCCGCCGCCCGCGCCAGCAGCCACGCCTCATGGAGAAAGGCCGAGACCTGGCCGGCAGGCAGCACGATCTCGGCGGCGAGCAGCCCGGGTCCGAGACGCTTGCTCTGCTGGGCGCGAAAGCGCTCCGCGCCGTAGCGGACGCTCTCGGCGTTGAGCGCCACCGGGTCTCCGGGAACGTCGGCGAGGCGCGCGGCGAAGTTGTGCGAGGCCGTGAGGCCGAGGAAGTCGACATAAACGTAGGCCGCGCCCCCGTCGCCGTCCGCGCCGCCGCTCGCGTCGATGTCCTGGTCCGTGGACTTGCCGTCGTCCCTGCCGACCGCGGCGCCGAGCTCGGCGGGGCCGAGGATGCGGCGCCACGGCATGTCCTCGCCGTTCGACAGCGCCGACGGCAAGCGCCGCCAGGCGCGGGCGTCGTCGTCGGCCCACACCGCGCGCAAGTGGCGCACGTACGTGCCGAGGACGACCTTGAGGTTGGCCGGGCGGGGTATCGTCCGGCCCGCCTCGGCGTCGATCCACGCGACGGCCGCGAACGCCGCCGGCACACTGTCGAAGCGCAGCATGAACGCTCCGACATGCACACGGCGCCCCACCGAGAGCACGAGCTGGACGATGACTCCGAGGACGCCCTCGCTGCCGGCGAGGTCGGCGAGACCGAACGGTTCCATGCCCTGGCGGCGGAACCAGGCCTCGGCCGCGTCCGCGGCCACCTCGCGGTGCCCGTGCTGCGACCCCTCCGCCGGCACGTCGAGGCGTCCGTCGCGGTGAAAGCGCACGAGGTCGCCGCTCGGCAGGATCACGTCGGCGGCGCGCACGATATCGACGGCGCGGCGGCCGCCGTACGCGTTGAGACCGATGCCGCCGCCGGCCAGCCAGCCGGCGAAGGTCGCCCCGAGGTTCGACGGATACACGGGCAGGGCGAGATCGCGCCGCGCCAGGGCGCGGTGGACGGCCCGCAGCCTCGCCCCCGCGCCGAGCACGCAGACGTCGTCGTCGGCGTTGACGTCAATGTGGTCGAGACGCGAGAGGTCGAGCGTCAGCCCGCCGTCGCACGGGACCGCGCCGCCGAGCGCCGACGAGGCGGCGGCGCGCACCGTCACCGGGACGCCCTGCTCGCGCGCCCAGCGCAGCACCTCCGCGACCTCGGCCACGGCGGCGGGCACGAAGACGACGTCGGGGAGGGCGCGCGACAGGGCGCGCGTGAACAGCGCGCCGAGGTAGACGTTCTGGTCCCTGGCGGCCTCGGCGCGCAGCGTCGCGTCCGTGACGATGCGCTGCGCGAGCGTGGCCGCCTGACGCCCGGGAACGCCGGCGAGCCCGTCAAGGCGGCGGTACAGCGAGGTCGCGAGAGCGATGGTCCGCTCCGGTCCCTCACGCTCGGCCGGCGCCCGCCCGTCGTCGAGAAACCAGTGGAGATCGAGGGGAAGGTCGTCCGCCGGCCGCGGATCGTCGGGGCCGGAGGCGAAAGACGGTGGTACCGCCGCGCAGGAGGCCGGGCCGTCGAGCCCGGATGTCATGCGCGGCGGAGCAGCCGCAGTTGGTCAGCCAGGGAACGCACCGTGGTCTCCTCATCGTCTGCGTCCGCGTGAAACGGCGAGGGCCGACCCTTGGCCGGCCCCACGCACGATTCAACAAGGCGACGGGGACCGTGTCAATCCGGCCCCCTCCGGGACGCCGGGCGTCACCGGCGCGCGCTCACGGTGGTCACCGCTCACGGCAGTTGATAGCGTGCGGCCCGACGCCATGGACCACGACGACCTCCACGCCGGCGACGCCTCCGGCCCCAGCACCGGACACGCCCGGTGCCCACCCTCGCCGGGTCTGACCGCCGCCGAGGTCCTGCGCCGGCGGGCGGCCGGTCAGGGCAACGACGTCGACGTCGAGACCGGGCGCTCCTACGGCCGCATCGTCCGTCACAACGTCTTCAACTTCATCAACAACCTGTTCTTCACGCTCGGCGTGATCCTCGTCGTCCTCGGCCGTTACCTCGACGCTTTCGTCTCGGTCTTCGTGATCATGGCCAACACGGTCGTCAGCCTCGTGCAGGAGGTGCGGGCGAAGCGGACCATCGACCGCATCGCGATCCTGACCCGGCCCAAGGCGACGGCCGTGCGCGACGCGGAGCCGATCGACATCGACCCGGGTGAGATCGTCGTCGGCGACCTGCTCTACCTGCACCCGGGCGACCAGGTCGTCGTCGACGGCAGGATGACGGGCGAGGGACACATGGAGGTCGACGAGTCGCTGCTCACCGGCGAGTCGGACCTGGTCGCCAAACGCGCCGGGGACGAGCTCCTCTCGGGGAGCTTCTGCGTCACCGGCGGCGGCTACTACGAGGCCGAACGCGTCGGGCTCGACAGCTACGCGAACAAGCTCACCGCGAAGGCGACGTCGTACAAGCGGGAGCTCACCCCGCTGCAGCGCCAAGTGAGCATGATCATCCGCGTCCTGCTGTTCATCGTCATCGCCTTCGACATCCTCGTGTGGGTGCGCACCTACACCGGCCACCTGCCGTTCGTCGAGGGCGTGCGCATGTCGACGGTGATCGTCGCCCTGATCCCGAACGGCCTCGTCCTGTCGATCGCGCTGGCCTACGCGCTCGGCGCGGTGCGGATGCTCGGCAAGGGGATGCTCATCCAGACGGGCAACGCGGTCGAGTCGCTGTCGAACGTCGACGTGCTCTGCACGGACAAGACCGGGACGCTGACCTCGAACGTGATCCGCGTGCACGAGGTGCTGCCCCTAGAGACGGGGCGCGGCGAGCTCGAGCGCCTGCTCGGCGCCTACGCGGCGACGACCACCGACGTGAACCGCACGGCGGCAGCGCTACAGTCAGCGTACCCGGCGGAGGCCGTGGAGGTCGCCGACGAGGCGCTGTTCTCGTCGGAGCGCAAGTGGAGCGGACTGGTCTTCGCCGGCGAGGGCGCGCCGGGGACATACGTGCTCGGCGCGCCCGAGGCGATCGCGCCGGCGCTCGAGGGGTACGACAAGGCGAACCCGGAGCACGAGCGTGCGCAGCTCCCTCTCGGCCTTGACCGCGAGGTCGGTGGCGCCGCAACCGGGGCAGGTGCCACGGCTGGGACAAGCGGCGCGGACGAGGCGGATGGGACCGGAGGGGACGGCACCGACTGGCGCACGCAGGCGGCGGCATGGACCGAGCAGGGCCTGCGCGTGCTTCTGTTCGCGGGGCGGCCGGAGGCGCTCGCCTTCGGCGAGCCCAGCCGGCCGCAGCTCCCCGCCGGGCTCGTCGCGCTCGGTCTCGTCTGTCTCAGCGACGAGCTGCGGCCGCACGTCCGCGAGACCCTGGACGACTTCGCACGCGCCGGTATCGAGCTCAAGATCGTCTCCGGCGACAACCCGCACACGGTCGCCTCGCTGGCGCGG
>CAZTMO010000234.1:1513-3600 GCA_964615105.1 uncultured Thermoleophilia bacterium | reverse complement strand
CCGTCGACGTCGGTGTAGGCGGCGGTGTGGAGGACGACGTCGGGCCTGAAGGCGCGCACCGCCACGCCGAGGGCATCCGCGTCGCGGATGTCGAGCGCGGCCTCCCGCGCCATGAACACCTCGCCCTCCAGCACGCGCTCGAAGGCGGTGGCGAGCTGGCCTCCGGCCCCGGTGACGAACCAGCGCGGCACGTCAGCGCAGCTTGACGCCCCAGTCGTACGGGATCTCCGGCGTGTCGGGCGGCAGCTCGTCCTGGTCCGGGTCCTCGTAGACGTAGACCTCGGTCGGGGCGTTGACGACGTACGCCTCCTCGGGGCTCACGCACTTCCAGCCGTGCCACACGCCCGGCGGGATGCGGACGAGCAGGGGCTGGTGCTCGCCGATGAAGAGCTCGTCGATCTGGCCCTCGGTCGGGGAGCTCTCGCGTCCGTCACAGAGGACGAGCTTGATCATCCCCTTGACGCAGACCACGTTGTCCCACTGCCCGTGGTGAAGGTGCCACCCTTTGACGACGCTGGGCAGGGTCGTCGTCACATACATCTGCCCGAACTTGATGAAGAGCTCGTCGTCGCTGCGCAGGCACTCCATGAGACGACCGCGCTCGTCGGGGATGACCTTGAGCCTCTTGGTGGCCACGCCTTCGATCACGACGTCCCTCCTTCGTTCGTCTGCGTCCGGGCCGCTCACCGGCGCCGGGATCCGTCTCAGAAGATCCCTATCTGGCTCGCGTCGCCAACCATGAAGCGGTAGGCGACCGGCTTGGCCTCGCTGCGCGCGATCACGACGTCTTTGCCGATGAGGCTGTCTGTGAGGCGCGCCCCGAGACGGGAGATGCGGCTGTGGTCGAGCACGATCGAGTGCTCGATCTCAGCCTCCTCGACGACGACCCCATCGCTGAGCGACGTGTACGGACCGATGTACGCGTCGCTGATGCGGCAGCCGGCGCCGACGATCACGGGCCCGCGGAGGGTGCAGCGCGTGAGCACGCTGCCTTCGCCGACGGCGACGGGGCCCTCGACCGTCGTCTGTTCGAGGGTCCCGCGCACGTCGGCGCTCAGCGTGCTCAGGATGAGACGGTTGGCCGCGAGCATGTCCTCGAGCTTGCCGGTGTCCTTCCACCACCCGGTGACGTGGTGCGGTTCGACACGCAGGCCGCGGTCGATCATGTGCTGGATCGCGTCGGTGATCTCGAGCTCGTTGCGCGGCGACGGCGTTATCGCCTTGACGCTGTCGAAGACGGCCGGCGTGAAGAGGTAGACGCCGACGAGGGCGAGGTCGCTGCGCGGCTCTTCGGGTTTTTCGACGAGCCGTGCCACGCGCCCGTCGCCGTCAAGCTCGGCGATACCGTACGAGCTCGGGTCGGCGACGGCCTGCAGCAGGATCAGCGCGTCGGGCCTGCTCTCGGCGAAGCGCCGCACGAACGGCGTCACGCCCTCCTTGAGCAGGTTGTCGCCGAGGTACATGACGAAGGGGTCGTCGCCGAGATAGTCCTCGGCGATGAGCACGGCGTGTGCCAGACCGAGGGGCGCCTCCTGCGGGATGTATGTGACGCGCAGGCCGAACCGGGACCCGTCGCCGACCGCGGCCTCGATCTCGGCTCGCGTGTCGCCGACGACGATGCCGACCTCTTCGATGCCGGCGTCGCGCAACGCCTCGAGGCCGTAGAAGAGCACGGGCTTGTTGGCGACCGGCACGAGCTGCTTGGCCGAGGTGTGCGTGATGGGGCGCAGCCGGGTGCCTGCTCCGCCGCTGAGGACCAGGCCCTTCATCACCGCCGGTCCGGCCTAGATCGTCTCGTGACCGCGGAGCTCGTCGTCGCTCTCGGTCGAGAGGAGGTCGAGCACGCTGCGCTCGTCGACCGCCTTGCCGACGAAGACGACGTTCGGACCCGTCCAGAGCGTGACGCGGGCGCCGACGGGGAGCGTGAAGTCCGCACCGTCACGCACGATGTTGGTGAGCGTGGAGTGCTCGACGTCGCGCAGCACTTCGGCGCCGTCGATCGCGAACGGCTCGCCGTCGTCGAGCTGCAGGCGTGGCTCTCTGCTGGCGTCGATGATCACGCGGCGGAGTATAGCATCCGGTCTCGT
>CAZTMO010000234.1:0-1413 GCA_964615105.1 uncultured Thermoleophilia bacterium | reverse complement strand
AGCCCAAGGCGAACATGCTCGGCCTGTGGATGCCCATTCTGCCGGAGCACATCTGGAGCAAGGTCGACCCCGGCGAGGCGGAGCGCGGCTACAAGAACGCCCCGCCGATCGTCGGCTCGGGACCCTTCCAGTGCGTGGAGTGGAAGAAGGGCGAGTTCGTCCGCATGGAGGCCTACAAGGACTACTGGAAGGGCGCGCCCAAGATCGACGAGGTCATCTTCCAGACCTACCAGAACTCCGACACGATGGCCCAGGACCTGAAGTCGGGCGCGATCCAGAGCGCGTGGAACATCCCGGAAGCGCAGTTCGACACACTCAACAACACGCCCGGCCTCGAAGCCATCGAGGCGGTGACGATCGGCCTCGACCAGCTCGCCTTCAACTGTGCCGACCAGCGCGAGTACCCCAAGTCGAAGGGTCACCCCGTGCTCCAGGACCCGGCCTTCCGCCAGGCCCTGCAGTGGGCGATCGACAAGGAGAAGATCGTCGCGTTTGCCTACAGCGGCCACGCAGCGCCGGCCGACTCGCTCCTCACGAGGGACTTCTACGCTCCGGACCAGGACTTCTACTGGCCGCCGGACGATCCGTACACGTTCGACCTCGACAAGGCGAAGGCGGCGCTCGATGCCGCCGGCTACGTCGACAGTAACGGCAACGGCGTGCGTGAGTACAAGGGCAAGGACATCTCCCTGCGCCTCTACGCGCGCACCGAGTCGACGAACAGCCAGAAGTGCGGCAGGCTGATCACCGGCTGGTTCAAGGACATCGGCCTCGACATCAAGTTCGAGGTCATCGACGACGGCGCTCTCGGCGACAAGCAGTACAACTGGGAGGGCGACGACTTCGCCCCCGACTTCGACATGTTCATCTGGGGGTGGGGCGGCGACGTCGACCCGAACTTCATCCTCTCGGTCCTCCTCACCAGCCAGATCGGGAGCTGGAGCGACTGCAACTGGTCGAACAAGGAGTACGACAAGCTCTTCCTCGAGCAGCAGACGCAGACCGACATCCAGGAACGCATCGCCACGGTCCACCGCATGCAGGAGATCATCTACGACGAGTCGCCCTACATCCCGCTGGTCTATCCGCTCGACCTGCTGGCCGCCAATACCACCGACTGGACCGGGTGGGTACGCGCCAACGAGGGCAAGGGCTCCTGGTGGTACAACACCCAGATGGACTCGTACCTCGCCGTGCACCCCGGGGGGACTGCAGAAGAGGGAGGTGGAGGCGGCAGCGGCCTGACGGTCGGAATCGTGATCGCCGTGGTCGTGGTCGCCGCGATCGTCGTCGTCCTGCTGCGGCGGAACCGTCGCCGGGCCGAGGTCGAGGAGTGAGCGCGGGCCGGCGACCGCTCGCACCTTGACACGCGTCGGCGTCCGCTGACAGCGACGCGGGGCGAGCGAGGGGGCG
>CAZTMO010000233.1:0-3607 GCA_964615105.1 uncultured Thermoleophilia bacterium | reverse complement strand
GCCTGCTCGGCGGGCGTTTGCGCCGCCGCGGGGGGGGCGGCGGCGGGGGCGGCGGCGGTGAGGCCGGCGGCGGGTGCGGCGGTCTGACCTTGGTCTTTCGCGCCGCCCTTCGTCCGCTTCTGACCGATGAGGACGTTGAGGAGGCTCCGGTTCATGCTCGTGCACATGACGTAGGTCAGGATGGAACCGGACGAACACACGGTCGCGCCGGCGGCGATGAGCAGGCGGTTCTCGATGACGACGCCGACGAAGGCCGCCGCAAGGCCGGCGGTCGCGTTGAGGAACGAGATGAGCACCGGCATGTCGGCGCCGCCGATGCGGATCGAGAAGACGACGCCCAGGATTGCGGCCATGAGAATGAGTACGACGAGCAGGGCGATCTGGGTGCCTCCCGCGGTGAGCGTGGCTCCGACGATGAGCGCCACGCCGGCAGCGATGATGAGGAGCAGGATCGCGTTGTGATGCGTGTAGACCTTCGGCCGCTGGTTGAGCTTGTTGGCCAGCTTGCCGGCCGCGATCATGCTCCCGGCGAAGGTCGCCGAGCCGACCACCAGCCCGATGTAGCCCGAGACCGTACCGGTGGCACTGAGGGTGGCCGTGTCCCGCGTGAGCTCGACGAACGACACCAGGAAAGCGGCGACGCCACCCATGCCGTGCTGGAGGGCGACGAGCGCGGGGATCTGGATCATATTGACCCGCGCCGCGATGACGTAGCCGACGACGGCGCCTACGAAGAACGACGGGATGATGATCGCCGGCGAGTTCAGGCCGTGGCGCACGAGCACCACGACGATCGCCAGGGCGAGCGCCAGGCCGGCGATGTAGTTGCCTCGGCGAGCGCCCAGAGGCGAACGGAACTGCGCGATCCCGACGATGAGGATGGCGACGATGGCGAGCTCGACGAGCAGGTTGGTCATGTCCCCCATTAGGCCTCGCTATGGACGTCGAAGAAGTCAGCCGAAGGTGAGACGCCGGCGCCGGCCGTCGCGGCCAGAGACGACCGGCACGGCCGGCGGCAGCGCCTGTACCCGTGGCTCGGTCAGCGTTTGAACATCCTCAGCATGCGGTCGGTGACGGCGAAGCCCCCGACCAGGTTGAAGCCCGCCGTGATGAGCGCCACGACGCCGAGCACTTTCTCGAGCGTGGTGGTGGGCACGGCGAACAACAGCAGCGCGCCGAGGATGGTGACCGCCGAGATGGCATTGGTCATCGACATGAGCGGCGTGTGGAGTCGTTGCGGCACTTTCGAGATGAGCAGGTAGCCGATGCCGAACGACGCGCCGAACACGACCACCATGAGGATGATGTCGCTCACGATGCGTTCCTCTCCTCAGGCCGTCATCCGGCCGCGCCCATGGCTTGCAGCGTACCCTCGTGCACGATCTTGCCGTCCCTGGTGACCAGCGAGCTCCGCACGATCTCGTCGTCCCAGTCGGGCGCGTCGAGCCCGTTCTTGAAGAGGTTCTTGACGTACTCGAGCATGTTCTTTCCGTACAGCCAACTGGCGACCACAGGCATGGAGCCGGGGATGTTGGCGACCGCCGAGACGAGCACGCCGTCCACGTACTCCTCCCGGCCGGCCACGGTGGCCTCGCAGTTGCCGCCCTGGTCGACGGAGACGTCGACGATGACTGAACCGGGGCGCATGGAGGCGATCATCTCCCTGGTGACGATGATCGGCGCGACTTCGCCGGGGACCAGGGCGCTCAGCACGACCAGATCGGCGTCGGCGACGAAGGG
The DNA here is from genome assembly GCA_964615105.1 of uncultured Thermoleophilia bacterium. Lineage (GTDB taxonomy): Bacteria > Actinomycetota > Thermoleophilia > UBA2241 > UBA2241 > UBA2241. The sequence continues at coordinate 1,867 of CAZTMO010000233.1, read as the reverse complement.
CTTGATGGCCTCGCGCTCTCTCTGCAACCATTCCTCGGGCAGCGCCTGCGCGTAGCCGCCGGCACCCAGCGCGATGTCCTGGGGGACGTCGAAGCCGGCGATCTTGGCACCCAGGCTGTCGGCCTCGGTGCGCGCCGCCTCGCGGATGTCCCAGGCCTTCACCTGGCCGCCCAGACGACGGGCCGTCGCCACGGCCTGCAGGCCCACCACGCCGGTCCCGACGCAGAGCACGTTCTTGGGCCGGGTCACGCCGATCGCGGTCCCGATCATGGGGATGAACTCCGGCAGACGGTAGGCTGCCATGATGACCGACTTGTAGCCGGTGATCGTGGACATGGAGGTGAGCGCATCCATCGTCTGCGCTCGCGAGATGCGGGGGATCCCGTCCATCGTCAGCGCGGTGATCTTGCGGTCGCGCAGCGTCTTGACGAAGCCGTGGTTCGCCGGGTTGGCGGGGTGCAGGAAGGTGATCAGCATCTTGCCCTCGCCGACCAGCTCCGCCTCGTTCTTGCCCAACCGGGTGTTGAACTCGGGCTGCTTGACCTTGAGGACGATGTCGGCGCGCGCGAACAGGTCGGCGACGTCGGCGACCACCTCGGCGCCGGCCGCCGCGTAGTCTTCGTCCGACTTGAACGCCCCCTCGCCGGCTTTGGACTCGACGAGCACCGTGAAGCCCATCTTCACGTACTCCGCGACCTCGGACGGCAACGCGGCGACGCGTCCCTCATGTTCGAGGATCTCCTTGGGAATGCCGACGATCATGGGCCCTCCTCGCTCACAACGACTCTCGACCGATATGCATGGTGCACGCAGCTGTGCAGTCTAGCACATATGCGCCTCTTCGCTTGTCGAAATGCTTACGCAAACCGCTGACAACTGCGCAGAACGCTGAATTGGCGGGAGCTGTCGCGACGCTCAGCCGGGTCCCGCCTGTCCTCCCCAGCGACGGCGCATCGACGCCGGCAACAGCACCCACCGGTTCTTGGACTTCATCACGACGAACATCTCGCTCGAGTTGATGCCGCCCACCTCGCGCAGCGACAGGTTGAGAAAGTCGTACAGCCCGCTCACACCGTCCTCTGTGGCGATCTCGGCCATGATGTCGTAGCGACCGGTGACGACCGCCGTCCACGTGACCGCGGGAAGGGCGGCGATCTGCTCGAGCTTCTCCTCGAGGCGGTGCCTGTCGACGGTCAGGCCGACGAGCGCCGTCGTGAGGCCGCTGATCCTGAAGATGTCCACCAGCCCGGCCACCCGCAGGATACCGTCGTCGGTGAGCCGCTTGAGCCGCGAGGCGACGGTCGCGCGCGACGCTCCCGCGCGCTGCGCGACCTCGGCGAGCGACATGCGCCCGCTGTCGCCGAGCAGCGTGATGACCCGCCTGTCCTGAGCGTCCACCGTACGATGCACGCCGCCCTCCGCTCGTCGCCGGCGACCGTCCGGCCCATGGCCCAGCGGCGGTCGCCTCCCGTATAGTGGCATTCTACAGAAAGGAGGCGAGCGTCACCGGCTTGGACGACACCCTGGACGGACTGCCCGCTCCGGAAGCGGAGCGCCGCGGGCGCATCGGCGGCGACGTCCGCGACCCGGCGCTCGCCGGGATCTGTCGGGTCCCCGCCGCAGAGGGCGTTGCGCGGAGGCCGGCAGGAGGCGGGCCGTCGTGGAACTGACCGGCGCGCGCTGTCTTCTCGTGGGCGGCACCCGGCGTCTGGGACGCGAACTGGCCGCCGACCTCGTCGGCGCCGGCGTGCGCGTCGTCGTGACCTCGCGAGACGGTGTCGTCGCCGCCCGAGGGGCGGAGGCGCTCGGCGGCGCGCCCGGCGCCGTCGGCATGTCGGCCGACACGGCCTCGGCGGCGGGCGCGCGC
>CAZTMO010000232.1:2473-3622 GCA_964615105.1 uncultured Thermoleophilia bacterium | reverse complement strand
CGGCGACGTATGGGCCGCGGTGAAGGCGGCGGAGGTGGTCGTCTACCCGGCGTGAAGCGGCCCGACGGCCGGTACGGCAGTACGGGAGAAGGCGGCTTCATTCCCTCGATCTGGATATCGGTGTCGCCTGACCCGTCCGCGCGGGTAGTCTGTACGCGACGATCACGGCCCCGTCGGTCACGTGGCCTGCGAGCGACGGGACCGCCACAAGGACGCTCACACTGACACGCACTACGGAGGAACCTGCATGAAGGAGATCCTGTCGGAGGTCCTGGAGTTGCTCGAGAGAGGCCAGGACTTCGCCCTGGTCAAGCTGGGAGCGGAGAGCGGCTCCACCCCGCGCGCCGCAGGCGCGGAGATGCTTGTGCGCCGAGATGGCACGATCGCCGGGACCATCGGCGGCGGCCTGCTGGAGCTCACGATGATGAAGGCCGCCGTGGAGACCCTGGAGCGCGGGGTATCGCAAGTCACCAGCCTCGCCCTCTCGGGCACCGACCTCGGCAGTGAGGAGAAGATGGTCTGCGGCGGGTCCGCCGACGTGCTGATCACGTATGTGCCGCCCGGCGATCCTGCGCTTCTGGAGGTGTGCCGGGCTGTACGAGAGGCGGCCGCGGCACGTCGGCGCGCCTGGCTCTTCACCATCGTGCGGGCCGAGGGCGACGTCAGTGTCACGCATTGCCTGCTCGACGACGACGGCTGCGTCGTCGGCGCCAAGCCATGCGAGCCGGGCGAACTTCGCTCAGCCGTGGGCAAGCTCGCCGTGCACGGCTCCATCCGTCTCGCCGACGGCCGCGAGGTGCTCGTCGAGCCTCTGGGCGCGCCGGAGGCGCTCGTGATCTGTGGCGCGGGCCACGTTGCTCGGGCTCTTGCCCCGGTGGCCCGTGGCGTGGGCTTCGATGTCACGGTGATCGACGATCGCGCGGAGTTCGCGGACGCCACCCGCTTTGCCGGATGCCACGTCGTGGTCTCGCCGTTCGACGCTGCGCTCGGCCACGTCGGCGTCGACGAGAACACCTACGTCGTCATCGTCACGCGCGGTCACGTCCACGACATGAACGTGCTCGAGCAGGCGCTCCGCACCAAAGCGCCTTACGTCGGCCTCATGGCGAGCCGGAGCAAGCGCGCGCGGGTGTTCGCCGCGCTGCGCGA
>CAZTMO010000232.1:0-2373 GCA_964615105.1 uncultured Thermoleophilia bacterium | reverse complement strand
TCGGCCTCATGGCGAGCCGGAGCAAGCGCGCGCGGGTGTTCGCCGCGCTGCGCGAGACCGGGATCGGCGAGGTCGACCTGGCGCGGGTGCGCTCGCCCATCGGCCTTGAGATCGGCGCCGAGACTCCGGCCGAGCTCGCGATCAGCATCGTCGCCGAGATGATCAAGGTGCGCGCCGGCAAGGCCGTCTGAGCCATGGAGCGGCTCGCGGCCATCGTGCTCGCCGCCGGCTGCTCGTCGCGCACGCAGTCGTTCAGGCCCCTGCTGGAGATCGAGGGGCGGACGCTTCTGGAGCACGCCGTCGCCGTGTTCCGTGACGTCGCCGTGGACGACGTCTCCGTCGTCACCGGCCACAACGCTGACGCCGTGGAAGCGATGGCCCGGCGCCTCGAGGCGCACCCCGTCGCCAACTCGCGCTACCGACAGGGGGTGGGCTCCTCGATCCGGGCCGGTGTCGCCGCCCTCGCGCCGGGTGTCGAGCGCTTTTTCCTCCTCCCCGTGGACTGCGCGCTCGTGCGACCCGAGACCGTCGGACGGCTCGCGAGAGCCGGGGCCGCCCTCGGCGCGGACATCGTCCGTCCCGCGCATGGTGGGGCGACCGGGTACCCTGCCCTCTTCAACGCCGGGCTGCGGGAAGAGATCCTCTCCGGCGAGCCGCCAGGTGACCTGCGCGTGTTGTTCACGGGCTACGCAGCGCCGTCGGCGCGGGTCGACGTCGACGACCCCGGCGTGACTTTCGACGCCGACTCCGCCGGCGATCTCGATCAAGCCCGGGCACTGGCGATTGCCGCGCGTCTGCCCAGCGAGAAGCGTTGTCTTGCGATCCTGCGTGAACGTGGTGCGTCACCCGATCTCGTGGCCCACTCGCGCGCCGTCGCAGCGGTGGCTACGGCGCTCACGTCGGCTCTCAACGGGCAGGGTCATCACCTGTGCCTGCCCCTGGTCGCCGCGGCCGCGTTGTTGCACGACGTGGCGCGGGCCGAACCGGACCACGCGGAGGTCGGGGCCGAGCTGCTTGAGGGGTTGGGCTACCCTCGCGTGGGAGCAGTCGTCAGGCAGCACATGGACCTCGCTCGCGAGTCGACGGACGACCTCGGCGAGGCGGAGGTGCTGTACCTCGCCGACAGGCTCGTGCTCGGCGAGCGGCTCGTGGCGCTCGAAGACCGGTTCGCCTCACGGCTCCGCGAGTTCTCCGATGACCCGGCGGCGCTCGCCGCGGCACGCTCTCGCATGGACGTCGCTGTGGCCGTGCGCCGCCGGGTCGAGGATGTGTTGGGACACCGCTTGCCCGCCGTCGGCCTCGGCCACCAGGTGAATGCGGCGCCGTCGTCCGGTCGCCAGCGGCGCGCGCGCCGCCTCGGCGACTCCGTCGCGAGCTCGCGGGCCACCGGTGGGTCGTCCCCCGTCCGGGCTGCCTGCAGGGTCGTCCTCCACAAGGACGGCGAACTCCTCTTCGGGCCGGGGCCGCAACAGCTCTTCGCCCTTGTGGCCGAGACCGGTTCGCTGCACCAGGCGGCGAAGTTGATGGGTATGTCGTACAGCAAGGCGTGGCGGATAACCCGGGAGGCGGAAGAGCGCCTGGGAGTGGCCCTCCTGCGCAGGCGGACCGGCGGCATCGCCGGCGGCGGGTCGGCGCTCACCCCGGAGGGCCGGCAGCTCGTGGCCCGTTTTCGTGCCCTTTGCGATGACGCCGACGCCGCCATCGAGCGGCTCTACGAAGAGCACTTCGCCGACGCCCCGTTCGGCGGGTGCGCCGGCGCTTCCCCCGGCGCCCCCGACTGAGCATCGTGAGGCGGGCGGATCGTCCAGGGGGGCTCCCGTCTCGGGCGCCTGGACGTCGAAGGGGCGCCCGGGCCCGATCTGCGGGACCCTCGCCGCGAGGCTCACAGCCTCTCACACAGAGTGGCCGGAGATGCGGCTCGTTCGGGGAGGGAGCATGGGGAACGCCGATCCCGGACGGCCGGCCTGAGGCCAGCCGGCTGGAGGCGCGCATCGGACGGCCTGCCGCCGCAGCCTGCGCTCCATCCTCGCGGGGGACGGGCACCGCGCGATCGCGCGGGGCCACCGGACTCGGCTGCACGCCGACGGCGTCCAGATGGTCAGGCCGGGGAGGCACGGAATCCTGCGCCGGGCCGAAGCGACCGGCTCTCTTCATCAGGCGGCGAAGCCCATGGATCTGTCGCACACAAGGGTTTGGCACCACGTGCGGCGGGCCGAGAAGCATCCCGGATCATGGCGGCTGCCGGAGCGGCAGACCGGCGGTGCGTCCAGGGAAGGATCGCTATGGACCCCGATGGGGCCTGCGAGCCGCGCTCGCCAGCCGGCTGGGCGACTGACTCCTCAGCCGGGTCGGGGCCGCGCGGAGAGTGCCCGT
>CAZTMO010000231.1:0-3630 GCA_964615105.1 uncultured Thermoleophilia bacterium | reverse complement strand
GCTGGCGCACGATCTGGATGCGCTCGATGGTGTCGATCTCGCTGTGCAGGTAGCGCACCTTGAGACCGTTCTCGACGAGGTAGTCGGTGAGGTCCTCGGCCATACGCTTCGTCAGGGTCGTCACCAGCACCCGCTGGTCGCGCCCGACGCGCGCCGCGATCTCGTTCATGAGGTCATCGATCTGCCCCTCGGTGGGCCGCACCTCGATCTCGGGGTCGACGAGCCCCGTGGGACGGATGAGCTGCTCGGCGATGTTGACGCTGTTGGCGAGCTCGAACTCGCCGGGAGTGGCGCTGACGAACACGATCTGCGGTACCTTGGCGAGGAACTCGTCGATGCGCAGCGGCCGGTTGTCGAGCGCGCTCGGCAGGCGGAAGCCGTAGTCGACGAGCATGGTCTTGCGCGACCGGTCCCCCTCGGACATGGCGCGGATCTGCGGCAGCGTCATGTGCGACTCGTCGATGAAGCAGAGCCAATCATCGGGGAAGTAGTCGAGCAGGCAGTTGGGCGTGGCCCCAGGCTCTTTGCCGAGCAGGATGCGCGAGTAGTTCTCGATTCCGCTGCAGAAACCCATCTCGCGCAGCATCTCCATGTCGTAGAGCGTACGCTGGCGCAGGCGATGGGCCTCAAGCACCTTGCCGTGCGCCTCGAACCAGGTGCAGCGTTCGTCGAGCTCGTGCTGGATCTCGACGAGGGCGCGCTCGATCGTCGGCCCGCTGGTGATGAAGTGCGTCGCCGGGTAGACGGCGACGTGGCGCGGCCTCTCGAGGACCTCGCCGCCGACGGGGTCGAAGCGTGCGATCGCCTCGACCTCGTCGCCCCACAACTGGACGCGCACGGCCGTGTCCTCGTCGGCGGGCCAGATCTCGAGCGCGTCGCCGCGCACGCGGAACTTGCCGCGCGCGGGCTCGAAGTCGTTGCGCGCGTACTGGTTGGCGACGAGCTTGCGCAGCACCTCGTCGCGGTCGACCGTCTGCCCGACCTGGAGCAGAACGACGCTCTCGAGGTACTCCTCTGGCGAACCCAGCCCGTAGATGCAGCTCACCGAGGCGACGATGACGACGTCGCGGCGCAGAAAGAGCGATGTCGTCGCCGAGTGCCGCAGCCGGTCGATCTCGTCGTTGATCGACGAGTCCTTCTCGATGTAGAGGTCCTGGGCGGGGACATACGCCTCGGGCTGGTAGTAGTCGTAGTAGCTGACGAAGTACTCGACCGCGTTGTCGGGCAGGAACTCGCGGAACTCGTTGCAGAGCTGGGCGGCGAGCGTCTTGTTGTGCGCGATGACGAGCGTCGGCTTCTGCGCGCGCTCGATGACGTTGGCCATGGTGAAGGTCTTGCCCGAGCCGGTGACGCCGAGCAGCGTCTGGTAACGGTCGCCGCGGGCTATGCCCTCGGTGAGCGCGGCGACCGCCTCGGGCTGGTCGCCGGTGAGGCCGTAGGCGGACTGGATGCGGAACTCGGTCATGCGCTCTCGTGAGTCGGGTCGGCGTGGATCTTACGACTGTACCAATACGAACACCTGTTCGCAACACATCCCGCAGAAGTGCCTTTCCGCATGGCACAACGGAAACCCCGTCGCAGCCGCGGCCATGCCGGCGGGGCGCCCCGCCGGTGCAGCCGCGGCCCGCGTCACGCCGGCGTCGCGAGCTCGGCGGCGTACGCCCGGCGATACAGGCTCGTCAGGCTGACGACTTCGCGAACGTACTCCCGCGTGTCGGCGAAGGGTATCTCGCCGACCGCCACCTCGCCGCCGCGGCGCGACACCCAGCGGTCCACGTTACGGATCCCCGCGTGGTACGCGGCCACGGCCTGGACGAGCGAGCCGTCGTAGCGATCGAGCAGGCAGGCCAGGTAGTGACTCCCGTAGCGGATGTTGACGCCGGGGTCGCGCAGGTCGGCGACCACGAACCGGTCGCCGCCCGTGCGCCGGGCGATCTCGGTCGCCGTGGACGGCAACAACTGCATGAGGCCCACAGCACCGCGCTCAGACACCGCGCCCTCGCGGAACCCGCTCTCGGCGTAGATGACGGCCGCCACGAGGGCGGGGTCGATGTCGTTTCGCTGCGCGGCCTCGCGGATCAGCCGATCGTGCTTGAGCGGGTACAGCGTGCGCGCGAGCCAAACGGGCATCGACCGCACCCACCATTCCGGCGGCTGCCGGTGGACCGCTGCGAGGGCTGCCACCGCCAGCACCACCACGGCGACCACAAGGACGATGCGCCTCATCGACCCGACGCCGTCCCCTTCTCTCGCTCGGCGGCGGCGGCGATGATCGTCGCGAACGCCTCCTGCACAGCGTCACGGAGCTCCTGCCGCGAACCCGTGTTGCGGCACACGAAGTCGGCGCGGCCGATCTTCTCGTCCTCGGGCATCTGCTGCTCATGACGGCGCTGGAACTCGCTCTCGGTGAGCTTGCCGCTGACCCGCCTGCGGCGCACCTCCGCCGGCGCGGTGATGAGCATCGTGTAGTCGAACGATCCGTCCCAGCCGGTCTCGAACAGCAGCGGGACCTCGGCGACGATCAGCGCCGCGCGAGGCTGCGCCCGTTCCTGCGCCCGCGCCCACTCGTCGAACCGGCGACGGACGTTGGGATGCAGGAGCTTCTCCAGCCACTCGAGCGCGGCGCGGTCGCCGAACACGACATGCGCGAGCGCCGGCCTGTTGACGACGCCGCCGACGACCACCCGGTCGCCGAAGCGCTCCTCGACGGCGGCGACGACGTCGTCCTCCTCGAGGAGCTGGTGCACGACGTCGTCGCTCGAGATGACGGCGGCGCCGAGTTGGTGGAGGTATGCGAGCGCTGTCGACTTGCCCGACCCTATACCGCCGGTCACGCCGAGCCGCGTGAGTCTCTTTCGTCTGGTCATGTCGCGTGGGTCCACGGGCGGCGGCGCCCCGGCGGGGCGCCGCCGCCCGTCACTGACCTCGGTCAGGCCTCGGGGGCAGCCTCTTCCGCCGGCTCGTCGGCGGCCGCCGCGCCCTGCGGGAACACCTCGTCGCTCAGCCCCAGCGTCGGCTCGTGCTCGGGAGCCGCCGGCGCCTCGGGCTCGGCAGGCTCCTCCGCCGGGGCCTCCCCGGCGGGGGCCTCATCGGCCGCGGCCTCAGCCTCATCGGCGAACGGCTCTTCGGCCACGACCTCGGCCTCGGCCTCGGCCTCGGCTTCGGGCTCGAACGCCACAGCCTCCTCGACCGGCCGCATCGGGCGCACGTTCTCGCCGTCGACGCGCTTGATGCTCAGGCTGAGCCGGCGGCGCTCGGAGTCGACCTCGATGATCTTGACACGGACCTGCTGGCCCACGGCGACGATCTCGTCGGGACGCTCGACGTGGCGGTTGGCGAGCTCGCTGATGTGCACGAGACCCTCGATGCCCTCGTAGATCTCGACGAAGGCGCCGAAGGCCACGATCTTGGTGACGCGACCGTCGACGATGTCGCCGACCTTGTGCCGGGCGACGATCTTCTGCCACGGGTCTTCCTGGGTCTGCTTGAGACCCAGGGAGATGCGCTGGCGGTCGCGGTCGATGTCGAGCACCTTGACCTTGACCTTCTGGTTGACCTGCAGCACCTCGGACGGGTGGTTGATGTGGGTCCAGCTGAGCTCGCTGATGTGGATGAGGCCGTCGATGCCGT
>CAZTMO010000230.1:0-3635 GCA_964615105.1 uncultured Thermoleophilia bacterium | reverse complement strand
CTGGAGCTCCGCGAGCCGGAGCGCCGCCGGCGCGCCGGCCGCGCCGGCCGCCTCGCCGGGCAGATGCCCGGCGACCGGCTGGTCGAGGATGTCGTGCGGCGGTGTGCAGGGCACGAGCTCGCCGCCGCGCCAGACGAGCAGGCCGCGGTATGTGACGCCGGCGTGGAACTCGAAGCCGTCGCCGTCGAGCGCCGCGCTCAGCGCGGCGAAGCAGCGGCGGGCGTCGTCGTTCGTGATGTGGCCGGCGGTGTTGTCCTTCATCACGCCGCCGGTCACCGTCACCAGGTTGCAGCGGTAGCTGACGTCGTCGGGCCCGAGGGAGACGATGTTGACCGCCTCGAGCGGGCTGCGCCCGCTGTAGACGGCCCCGGGGTCGTACCCAAGCACCGAGAGGTTTCCGACGTCGCTGCCCGGCGGCATACCGGAGGGCACGGTCCGGACGAGGCCCACCGTGCCTGCCCTCGCCAGCGCGTCCATCGTCGGCGTGTCGGCGACCGCCAGCGGCGTGCGCCCGCCGAGCTCGACGACCGGCTCGTCGGCCATGCCGTCCGGCACCAGCAGGACGCGCTTCACGGGCGCTCCGTCCGCCGCCGGCCCCTCTCCGTCGCCCACGCCGCCGTCCTCAGCTCGCGGCGCCGAGAACCAGCATCGGTTGCAGCTCGAAGCTCGCGTACGTGGGCCGATACCGTTCGGTGTCGTAGAACTTCTCCACGTCCACGACCTTCTTGTAAGCGACCACGGTGTCGATCGGCACCGAGTCGTAGCGCCCGTTGCGCAGCGCTACCATGCGCCCGTGGTCGCCGCGCAGCAACAGGTCGACGGCGAGGTTGCCGAACGCCATCGGGACGATGGAGTCGAGCACGTCCGGGTCGCCGCTGCGCACGGTGTAGCCCAGGTCCATGCTGATCATGTCGATCTTGCGCCCGTCGTTGTGGGCCGGCGCGCGCTCCTTGACGAGCGCGCTGATCCGGGCGCCGATGCCGCCCAGCTTGGCGTGCCCGTACTGGTCCTTCTCGACGCCCTTGAACGACATCTCGCCGCCCTCCAGCATGGCGCCCTCGCTGACGAGGCAGACCGAATACCTGTCCGGACGCTGGTTGCGGTCCTCGACGAGGATCTCGCTGAGCTTGTCGATGTCGAACTTGAACTCGGGGATCACGCAGCGGTCGGCCGCCCCCGCGATCGTCGGCAAGAGGGCGGTGAACCCCGCGTAACGGCCGAACACCTCGACGATCATGATGCGTTCGTGCGAGGCCGCCGACGTCTTGAGCTGGTTGACGACGTTGACGGTCCGCGTCACGCAGGTGCCGAAGCCGATGCAGTAGTCGGTCCCCGGGACGTCGTTGTCCATGGTCTTGGGGATCGCGACCAGGGGGACGCCGCGGCGGCCGAGCTCGACGCCGTAGCTGAGCGTGTCGTCGCCGCCGATGGGGATCAGATGGTCGATGCCGAGGAAGTCGAGGTTGGCGACGACCTCGTCGGTGAGGTCGTTCTTCTCCGCCCCGTACTTGTCGGCGAGGTGCGCCGGCACGTCCTTCTTCGGCACGGCGCTGGGCCGGGTGCGCGACGAGTGCAGGAACGTGCCCCCGGTCCGGGCGTGGTGGTTGACGATGTCCTTGTCGAGGGGCAGTACACAAGCCGAGTTGTCGGCCTTGGCGTCGCGCACGATGTCGACGAGCCCCGCCCAGCCGCGGCGGATGCCGACGACCTCGAACCCCTCGCGGATGGCGCGCACCGTGACGGCGCGGATCGCCGGGTTGAGCCCCGGCACGTCCCCGCCGCCGGTGAGGATGCCGATGCGTCCCTTCGTCCTCTTGACCATGTCGTCCCCCTAGTCCTCGACCCTGATGACGCCCGGCTCGCCCTGGACCTCGTCGAGGGCCGACAGCCGTTCGAGGGCGGCGAAGAACCGCGCCTCGGGGGCGGGATGGAGCAGAAAGACGAGTCCGGCGGCGTCGCCGCCCCCTTCCTGCACCATGGAATGGATGCTCACACCCTGCTCCCCGAACACCGCCGCGACACGCGCCAGCACGCCCGGGCGATCGGCGACCCGGACCCGCAGGAAGAAGCGCGACACGACGTCGTCGCTCGGGTAGAACGGCAGGTCCTTGTAGCAGAGGCAGTTGTGCGTGAAACTGCCTTTCGCCGTGTTCACGACCGAGATCACGTCGCCGATCACGGCCGAGGCGGTGGGCACGCTGCCGGCTCCGGGGCCGTAGAGCATGATCTTGTCGAAGGCCTCGCTCTCGAGGAACACGGCGTTGTAGGCGCCCGACACGCCGGCGAGCGGGTGGGCCGCCGGCAGGAAGGCCGGGTAGACGCGGACGTTCATGGCGCCGTCGATCAGGCGGGCGACGCCGAGCAGCTTGCAGACGAACCCGAGGCGTCGCCCGTGGGCGATGTCGACGGCGCTGACCTTGGCGATCCCCTCGTGCGTGACGTCAGCCAGATTGACGCGGCTGTGGAAGGCGATCGACGACATGATCGCCATCTTCGCGGCCGCGTCCTTGCCGGTGACGTCGTCGGTCGGGTCGGCCTCGGCGTAACCGAGCCTCTGGGCTTCGGCGAGCACGTCCGCGTAGTCCGCCCCCGTCTCGGTCATGGCGCTGAGCATGTAGTTGGTCGTGCCGTTGACGATGCCGAAGATCGTCTTCACCTCGGCGGCGACCAGGGACTCGCGCAAGACCTTGATGATGGGCACGGCGCCGACGGCGCTGGCTTCGAAGCGAAGGTGAACGCCGTTCTGCTCCGCCGTCTCGAGCAGCTCGGCGCCGTGCTGACCGAGCAGCTGCTTGTTGGCGGTGACGACGTGCTTGCCGGCGCGCACGGCGCGGAGCTGAAAGTCGCGTGCCGCGCCCGTTCCGCCGATCAGCTCGATCACGACGTCGATCTCCGGGTCGCCGACGATGTCCTCGAAGTCATGGGTGACGAGCGCCGGGTCGAGGCCGGGGCTGCTGAAGCCCGGCACCTCGAGCACCCGGCGCAGTTCGACCGGCCGGCCGGTGGCGAGCGCGATGTCCTCGGCGTTCTTCTTCAGAAGCTTGCCGACGCCCGAACCGACGGTGCCGTAGCCGAGCAGTCCGATGCCTATCTTCTCCACGAGGTCCTCCCCGATCGTGATGTGGCCATTGAAGAAGAGGGCGCCGCCGGCGTGACGACGGAGCGCTCCCCGGTCTCGAGGTGGCCGCTGGCGCCGTGACGGGTGGTCTGGGGGTACATCAGCTTCTGCGTCACGCTCGCGATAGTATCACCCCGGCATCGCCCCGCCTCGCCGGCGCAAGAGCGCCGGTCAGGCGTGGCGCAAGCCCACGGCGGCGGCCGCGGCGGCCGCAGGGGATCGTGCGATGGACCTGAAGGACAAAGCGGCGTTCGTCGCCGGCGCCGGCGACGGTGTCTGGCCGGCGATAGCCCGCCGGCTCGCCGCCGAAGGCGCCGGCGTCGTCGTGTGCACGCCCGACGAGGAACGGGCGCGGCAGGCCGAGGCCGAGCTCGAGGCCGCCGGTGCCCCCGCCTACTGCATCGCCGCCGACCCCGCGCGCCCGCGCGAGGTCGAAGCCGCACTCGGTGAGCTGCTGCGTGTCTTCGGCGGCCTCGACATCGCCGTCGCCGACCTCACGTCGCGCCCTCCGGGCGGG
>CAZTMO010000229.1:0-3668 GCA_964615105.1 uncultured Thermoleophilia bacterium | reverse complement strand
CGACCTTGCGCTCGTACCGGATGAGACCCATGACGCCCTCCACGACGCAGTGTGTGCCGCCCCGATGCTATGGCGGGAACGTGCGTGGCGGCAACGGGAGCCGCGGGACGACCTCGGGCGCAGACGAGGCTCCCCGTCACACCCCGGCCGCGCGGCCTCGACTCCCCCCGTACCCGCTCCGCCGCCAAGCCTATCGCAGCTCACGCGCCGTGGTGCACGATATCGTCCACGACCCAGCACCTGCCTTCGCGCGTGAAGCGCCACTCATCGCCACCCTCGCCCTTTGAGGTCGCTCCGCGGCAGAGGCGAACGCGCATGACCAGATCGCCTCTCCAGGTACGATGAAGGAACTCGACCTGCATGTCCTCGAGCCGAACGCGCGGCGGTGGCCAGGGCTCGTGGCGAGCGACAGCCTGCGCTGCCGTGTCGGCCACTGTCTGAGGCAGACCACGAGCCACGAGCTCGGCGGCAGACCGCCTGCTGCAGACCCGCCGGATCCCGCGCGCCACAGCACGCTCCAAGCGTCGACGTTCGGCACGGTCGACGACCTCGCGTTCGCGCGCGCCGGCCGAGACCTCCGGTCTGAGCGCCGCCTCGTACGACATGATCACCTGCTCGACCTGTTGCATCGTGCCAAGCCGCGGGGGCACGCAGCGCCAGGCAAGCGCTGCGCCCACCAGACTCGCCATGAGAATCACCGCAAGGAGTGCCGGCCACCCCGGCCGCCACCGTCTGCGTCGATGCTCTCTTACGATCGCCGCCCGCAACTGAAGTTGCAACGCCTCCGGAAGCCGCGGGTCGTCCAACCTCGCCAGCGCCCGCCCGAGCGACAGGTCGTGCCGGTTGCGTTCGCCATCCAGCGGGGTCTGTTGACGCCCTCTCATTCCTCCCTCTCCTCCGATGCGAGAGCACGCCGCAGTCTGCCCCTCGCCAACGCCAGGCGAGAGCTCACCGTCCCCAGGGGAATACCCAACACCTCGGCTGCTGACTGATAGTCGAGACCGTCCCGGTCGACCATGAGTACCAGCGCGCGCTGTTCGACCGGGAGATCATCCAGAGCCCGAGCCAGATCGAGTTTCAAGACGGACGACTCCGCGTGGCCTGCGTCAGCCTGGTCCCCGGTGACCTTACGGGCGTCATTCCTCTCGACACGCTTCAGATAGGCCAAGCACGCGTTGTAGGTGATCCTGTACAGCCATGTCGAGAACAGCGACTCCCCGCGGAACTTCGGCAGGCCGCGATACGCCGCAAGGTAGGTGTCTTGCAGTACGTCACCGACAGCGTCCTCGTCGCGGACGAGACGACGAACGAGCGAGTGGAGGCGGAGCTGAGCCGGCGCCAAGAGAGCCATGAAGGCGTCAGGGTCTCCCCTCCTCGCGGCGCTGAGAAGGCGGGCTTCATCCTCGCTCGACAGCGACGTCGACGTCGTCCCGGTCAGTATCACGGCATCCGGCGCGAGGTTGTCGGTCGTTGTGACGATCTCGACCTCCTTCGCAAGGGACCGACCGCATCTGACACATTAGAGCGGGCGGGGGGCGCTCCTGTTCGTTGATCGCATCATAGCGGTCACTCGTGCTTCGCCTGCTTCTTGCGCTCCTCGGCTCTGAGGATGTGCTTGCGCACGCGGACCGTCCTTGGGGTGACCTCCACGAGCTCGTCGTCGGCGATCCACTCGAGGGCGCTCTCGAGGGTGAGAGGACGCGGGACCTTGAGGCCGGCGTCGATCTCCTTGGTCGACGAGCGGTAGTTGCCGAGCTGCTTGCGCTTGGTGGGGTTGCAGAGCATGTCGTCGCGACGCGCGTTCTCGCCCACGATCATGCCCTCGTAGACGCGGTCCATGGGGCCGATGAAGAGGGTCGCGCGCTGCTGCAGGTTCTCGAGCGAGTAGGCGGCGGCCTCGCCGGAAGCCTGGCTGACGAGCGAGCCGCGCTCGCGGCCGGGGAGCTCGCCCTTCCACGGGCCGTAGCCCGTGAAACGCGAGCTCATGATGCCGAGGCCGCGCGTCTCGGTGAGAAAGTCGGAGCGGTAGCCGATGAAGCCGCGAGTCGGGATCGTGAACTCGAGGCGGACGAGACCCGTCGGCGTCGCCTCGACGGCGACGAGCTCGCCCTTGCGCAAGCTGAGCTCCCGGATTACCGTCCCCTGGAATTCGTCGGGGACGTCGATGACGAGCTGCTCCATCGGCTCGAGCAGCGCCCCGTGTTCATCGCGGTGCGTGATCACCTCGGGGCGGCTGACGCACAGCTCGAGACCCTCGCGGCGCATCTCCTCGATGAGGATCGCGAGATGCAGCTCGCCGCGGCCGCTGACCTTGACGCCGTCCGGCCGACCCAGGTCCTCGACGCGGAGAGCGACGTTGACGCGCAGCTCGCGTTCGAGGCGGTCCTTGATCTGACGCAGGGTCGCCGCTTTGCCGTCCTGGCCGGCGAACGGGCCGTCGTTGACGAGGAAGAACATGCTGACAGTGGGCTCTTCGATCTCGAGTGGCGGCAGCGCCGCGCCGGCGGGACCGCCGGCGGCCTCGACGAGCCCAGGCGCGACGAGCGTGTCGCCGAGGGCGATCTCGTCCGGGCCCGCGAGCCAAACGATGTCGCCGGCGCCGACCTCGTCGACCGCGCGGTTCTCGAGGCCGCGCGTGACCCACAGGTGGGTGACGCGCGCGGCCTCGACGCCGGCGATGTCGAACGGCATTGACGTCCCAGCCGCCACCGGGTCGGCCGCGCCTCTGCCTAGCGTCATGATGCGCTGCAGCTCGTCGCCGATATGCAGGCTCCCCTGAAGCACACGCCCGCAGCCGATGCGCCCGATGTAATCGCTCCAGGCGAGCGTGCTCACCTGCATGCGGAACGGCGCTGCCTGGTCGACCTTCGGCGGCGGGACCTTGGCGATGATCGTCGCGAAGAGGTCGTCCATGCCGGCGGCGGCCAGCTCGGCGAGCATCGCCGGCGAGAGGCCGCCTCCGTCCTTCAGGTGCTCTTCGCGGTCGTGCTCCTCGCGCTGGTACTCGTCGAGGTCATTGACGATCCAGCCCTCGAGACCCGAGCCGTAGAGCACAGGGAAGTCGAGCTGGTCGTCGTCGGCGCCGAGCTCGACGAAGAGGTCGAAGGTCTTGTCGAGGGCACCCGATGGGTCGGCGTTGGGCCGGTCGGCCTTGTTGACGACGACGATCGGTCGCAGCCCGAGACGCAGCGCCCGCATGAGCACGTAGCGCGTCTGCGGCATCGGCCCCTCGTTGGCGTCGACCAGCAGCAGCACGGAGTCGACCATGCTCAGGACGCGCTCGACCTCGCCTGAGAAGTCGGCGTGCCCGGGCGTGTCGATGATGTTGATGAGGTGGCCGCCCCACTCGACCGTGCAGTGCTTCGAGCGGATGGTGATGCCGCGCTCGCGCTCGAGGTCGTTGCTGTCCATGACACGTTCCTCGACCCGGGCGTTCTCACGAAAGACGTGGGCGGCACGGAAGATGCTGTCGATCAGCGTCGTCTTGCCGTGGTCGATGTGGGCGATGATCGCGAGGTTGCGGATCTTGTCGACGGCGTGCACAGTCGCGGTCTCTCTGTCGTTGGTGGCAGACGGCGGAACGCCCGGCGGCGCTGCGCCGGCCGGGCGGAGTCGATCCAGTGTACACGGCCGCCGGCGCGCCGTCGCCCGGGCGCCGGTAGGCGCGG
>CAZTMO010000228.1:0-3674 GCA_964615105.1 uncultured Thermoleophilia bacterium | reverse complement strand
GCCGACATCATCCAGCACCTCTACGACCGCAACTACGTGCGCGGCAACCCGGTAGAGCCGACCGAGCTCGGCGTCGCCCTCATCGCCGCCTTCGACGTGGCGATGACGGAGGCTCCCGTCGACATCTCGTCGAGCGCCATGACGGCCGAGCTTGAGCGCGAGATGGACCGCATCAGCGAGGGCCAGTTGCGCCGCGACGAGGTGGTCGCCGAGAGCCAGCGCATGCTCGAGCAGGCGTGGAGGCTCCTCGACGGTCACGCCGAGCAGATCCGCGAACGGATCAGGAGTGGGGCCCGCGAAGACCTCACCCTCGGCGTGTGCAAGAACTGCGGCGGCCAGCTCCGCGTGCTGCGCGGCAAGACGGGCAAGCGGTTCGTCGCCTGCGTCGGCCGGGAGGAGGAGCAGGGCGACGACGCGGCGCGTATGGCGGGCGCGGCTTCGGCGGCTCCGGCGACGCAAGACACCGCCGCGCCTGTCGCCCGGCCGCGCCGCGGCTGCGGGCAGACGTTCCCGCTCCCGCAGCGTGGTACCATCGTGCCGACCGGAAAGACCTGCACGGAGTGCGGTTGGCCCGAGATCAAGGTGACCGGCGCGAGCGGCCGCGGGCGACCGTGGGTGCTCTGCATCGATATCGACTGTCCCAGCAAAGAGAAGTACCGCGCGCGGACCCGCAAGCGCTCCTGACCAAGGGACGAGGCGCGTCGCGCACGCGGTGTCGGGAGGTCGCCTGAGCGTGGGCGACGGCATCCTCATCAGCATCGAAGGCATCGACGGCTGCGGCAAATCGACCCAGGCCGCGCTGCTCTGCGACGCGCTCGTCGCGCGAGGACTGCCGGTGGGCCCGGCGGACGCGCCCGGCGCGGTCGTTCGCGAGCCCGGCGGCACGCCGGTCGGCGAGGCTGTGCGCGAGGTGCTGCTGCACGGCCCCGTCGACATGGCGCCCTGGACCGAGGCGCTGCTCTACGCGGCGGCGAGGGCGGAGCTCGTGGCGCACGTGCTGCGCCCGAACCTGGCCTCCGGGCGCGTCGTCGTCCTCGACCGCTACATCGACTCATCACTCGCCTACCAGGGCCACGCGCGCGGCCTCGGGATCGACGCCGTCCTCGCCGTCAACGGCGCGGCCGTGGGCGACGTCATGCCCGACCTCACGCTGGTGCTCGTCGTCGACCCGGCGACCGGCCTGGCCCGCGCCTCAGGCGAGGCTGACCGCATCGAACGTGAGGGGCTCGACCTGCAGCGGCGCGTGGCGGACGGCTTCGCCGAGCTCGCGCGCCGCTTTCCGGCCAGAGTGCGCCTCGTCCACGGCGAGCGCCCTGTCCTCGAAGTGGCGGCCGACCTCCGGGGCGCCGTCGGCGAACTCATGGAGCGCCGCGGTGTTTGACACGATCCCGGGCCAGGAACCGGCCAAGGCGCTCTTCCGGCGTGCTCTCGCCGAGGGCGTGCCGAGCCATGCCTACCTGCTGACCGGACCCGAGGGCCTCGGCAAGGCCGAGTTCGCCCGCGAGGTGGGGGTCGCGCTCGTGGCGTCGTGCGGCGGCTGCGGCGCCTGCGCCGAGTGCGAGCGCGCCCGGCGAGGCGCCCATCCGGACCTGCGCGTCATCGCGCGTGAGGGCGAGCGTATCCGGCTCGAACAGATCAATCCGCTGGTCGCCGAGCTCGCCCTCAAGCCGTTCACGGCCGAACGCCGCGTCTGGGTGCTGCCCGAGGTCGAGCAGCTCACCCCCGAGGCGGCGAACAAGCTGCTCAAGAGCATCGAGGAGCCGCCGGCGCACGTCCACTTCCTGCTCGTGACCGACCGCGTCGATCGCGTCCTGCCGACCGTCGTCTCACGCTGCCAGCTCGTCGAGTTCCATCCTCTCTCCGACAGCGAGGTCGAGGCTTATCTGCGCGACACCTTCGCCATCGATGGGAAGGAGGGACGCGCGCTGGCGCGGCTGGCGCGCGGGTCCGTCGAGCGTGCCGCGCGCTTCGCCGGGGACGCGCGGGGGCCGCGTCTGCGCGACGAGTACCTCCGTCACGTCGCCGCTCTAACGGGAGGCGGGGACGGCGACGGCAGCGGCAAGCGTCCCGCGGCCGCGTTTCTCGGTGTCCTCGACGTCCGCGTCAAGGTGATCGGCGCCGAAGCCCAGGCCGCGCTCGAGTCCCGTCTCGCCGAGATCGAGGCTCAGATGGCGGATGAGAAAGATCGCGCCTGGCATCGCAAGCAGGCAGAGGCGTTCGCGAAGCGTGAGAGGGACCGGCGCTCGCGCCAGGCGGCGGTCGACGCGCTCGACCTGGTCGTGGCGTGGCTGCGCGACCTCTGGACGGTGGCCTGCGGCGCGGGAGAGGCGGCGCTCAACTGCGACCGCGCCGCCGAGCTCTCGGCCGCCGCGGTCGCCCGGCCGGAGCATTACGCGAGGCTCCTCGCCGCCGCGGCGGCGGCGCGCAAGGACCTCTTCCTGAACGTCGACCAGAAGCTCGCGCTGCAGGCGATGTTCGCGCGCTTCGAGGAGGTGGCACGCCGTGCCTGACATCGTGAGCGTCGTGTTTCGCGGCGGCGGAAAGGCGTACCAGTTCGAGGCCGTCGGCCTCGAACTGACGCCCGGCGACCACGTCGTGGTCGAGACGACGCGCGGCACCGACTTCGGGACAGTGGTGAAAGCAGCGCCCGGCGGCGAGCCGCCGCGGGGCGAACTCAAGAAGGTCCGTCGCCGCGCCAACGCCGCCGACCTCGAGCGCCTCGCCGCGAACCGCGCCGCCGAGGAAGGGGCCAAGACGGCGTGCCGCGAGCTCGTCCGTGAGCTGGGTCTCGACATGAAGGTCGTCGCCGCCGAGCAGACTTTCGAGGGCGGCAAGCTCACGGTGACGTTCTTCGCCGAAGAGCGCGTCGACTTTCGCGAACTCCTCGGCAAGCTGAGCGACCGACTCGGGCGGCGCGTCGAGCTCAAGCAGATCGGCGCTCGCGACGAGGCGCGCAGCGTCGGCGGGTACGGCCCCTGCGGGCGCAGCCTCTGCTGCGCCACCTTCGCCGGCGACCAGCAGCCCGTGTCGATCCGCATGGCCAAGGACCAGAACCTGCCGCTGAACCCGACGAAGATCTCGGGTTGCTGTGGCCGGCTCATGTGCTGCCTCAAGTACGAGCACGCCGCCTATGTGTCGTTTCGCCAGCGCGCCCCGCGGCGCGGCGCGCTTGTGAAGACCCCGGCGGGGGAAGGTAAGGTCATCGAGGTCCTCGCGCCGGCCGAGAGCGTCACGGTCGATCTGGGCGAGGGGCGCACGGCAACTTACGGCCTCTCCGATCTCGGGTCGGAGGGCAAGGCGAAGGAGTGACGATGAGCGAAGCCGAGCGCGTGGTGTTCGTCGTGCCCGACATCAGCTGCGATCACTGCAAGATGGCGATCGAGAAAGCCCTCGCGGCTCTTGAGGGCGTGGAGTCCGTCGCCGTCGACGTGGGCGCCCGGCGCGTCGACGTCGCCTATGACGGCGGCAGAGTCGACCGCGAGCGTCTTGCAGCGGCGATCGGCGATGAGGGCTACACCGTCGCCGGTGTCCTGGCGGATGCCGGGTGAAGGCCGACGAGGGGCGCGCGGCCGAGACGGTTTGGCAGGCCGCGGCGAGGCTGGTAAAGTGGCGTGTCGATTCTGGGCCGTTAGCTTAGCTGGTAGAGCAGGGGACTCTTAATCCCAAGGTCGAAG
>CAZTMO010000227.1:0-3696 GCA_964615105.1 uncultured Thermoleophilia bacterium | reverse complement strand
CGGCTCGGCGAGGCGCCGGTCCGCGTCGCCGGCCGCGGCGTGCTCGGCGGCGAGGGCGGTGAGGGTCGGGAGGTCTGCTGTCAGGCCGGGCATCGGCGGACCCTACCCCCGACCGGCGGGCGCCGTTGCGGATAGGGTCGGCTCCCGTGCGCTTCGGCATCGTGATCCTCCAGGAGCTCCGCTGGGCGCAGGCGCGGCACCGCTGGGTCCGGGCGGAGGAGCTCGGGTTCGACCACGCCTGGACGTACGACCACCTGGGCTGGCGCGATCTGGTCGACGGCCCGTGGTTCGACGCCGTCCCCACCCTGACGGCGGCGGCGACGGTCACGTCGCGGATCCGGCTCGGCACGCTCGTGGCGTCGGCGAACTTCCGCCATCCGGTGGCGTTCGCGCGCTCGGTCACGGCGCTCGACGACATCTCCGACGGGCGCCTGCTGCTCGGGCTCGGCGCCGGAGGCCTGGGGTTCGACGCGACGGTGCTCGGCGGCGAGCCGCTGCCCCCAAAGGAGCGCGTCGCGCGTTTCCGCGAGTTCGTCGAGCTCCTGGACGCCGTGCTGGTGCGCGACAGCACGACGTGGAAGGGCGAGTACTTCGAGGCGGTCGACGCCCGCAGCACGCCGGGCTCGGTGCAGCTGCCGCGGGTGCCGTTCGTCGTCGCCGCAAACGCGCCGCGGTCGATCGCGCTGGCGGCCGAGTTCGGTCAGGGCTGGATCACGACGGGCGCACCGACCGAGGACCTCGAGGAGTGGTGGGCGGCCGTCGCCGAGCGTGCCGACCGATTCGGCGAGGCGCTCGCCGCGATCGGGCGCCAGGAGGACTCGGTCGCGCGATACCTGCTGCTCGACGCGGCCCCGGTCTTCTCGCTCTCGAGCATCGCCTTCTTCACCGAGGCCGTCGAGCGCGCGGCGGCGCTGGGCTTCACGGACGTCATCACGCACTGGCCGCGTCCCGAGGGGTGGTACGAGGGCGACGAGGCGATCCTCGACGAGGTGCCCGCGGTGATGGCGCGCTTCTGAGCGGCCGTAGGCCGGAACTCGGCGCGACGCCGCTCCGACCAGGGTGGTCCGGCGCATTCGCCGCTCAGGAGTCGGCCGAAAGCCGCCGATAGCCGCCTGGTGACCCCCGACACGACCCCGCGGCGCCGCTCCACGACGGCCGCTGCGCTCCTCACCCTGCTCTGCTGCGCGATCGCCCTCGCGGCTCCAGCGGGCGCGCGCGCGGCCGGCACCCCGAACATCAGCGCCACGACCTCCAGCTCGTCGGTCCTCTTCGGTGCGCCGTCGACCGTCACGCTGAACGCGTCGAACCCCGCGGGGCAGCCGTATGGCTACAACCTCTCCTTCCGCGCCGTCCTGCCCGCGAACGTGTCCTACGTCGCGGCCTCGGGCTCGCCCGCTCCGACGACGGTGCTCGCCGGCCAGCCGGCGGCCGGGCAGACGACGCTCCTCTGGTCGAACGTCTCGGACCTGTCGCCGAACTCCTCCACCGGCGTGTCGTTCCAGGTCACGCACTCGCAGGCGGCGTTCACGATCGGCGGGAGCTTCGCCATCACCGGCGAGGCGTCGATCAACACCGATCCGCGGAACGTGACGCAGTTCAACGCGACGACCGGCGTCCCCGTGCCCGCCTCGTTCACCGGGTCGGCGACGTCCACGGGCACGCAGAGCATCACGGCGATCAAGGTGACGAAGACCGGCGGCGGCTCGCTGCTGCGCGGCGTCCACGACCACCAGACGACCTACACGACGACGACGAGCAACAACCTCGTCAACCAGACGACGGGTGTCGTGCTCACCGACTACCTGCCCGCGGGGATCGAGTACCTCGGCTGCGGCGGCCCGGGGGCCGACCACACGACGAACGCCGCGACGAACCCCGGGTCCACGGAGGAGTACCCCGGCTCCGGGGCGATCATCGTCCCTGTCGTCCCCGGCTGCGTCGCGCCGAGCAGCGTCGACACGGTCACCACCGACCCGGACGGGGGCGGGCCGCTCCCGACCGGCACGTACACCCGGCTGCAGTGGAACCTCGGCACGCTGGCCGCCGGCCAGGTCGTCAACCGCCCCTACCGCGTCGCGATCCCGCTCCGCGAGAACGCGGACACGCGCTGGCCCGGCGGACGGCCCACCGCGGCCTCCGGCGACCAGGCCGCGAACCTCGACAACAACTCCGGCGCGGAGACCGACGACGAGCAGCCGCTCACGAGCGGCGCGAGCGCGACCGGCAGCTACAACGCCGTCACGCCCGTCAGCGATGCGACGACGATGACGACGATCGCCGAGGACCTGCTCCAGGGCAAGTCGCGCTCGTCGGGCTCGCTCGTGCAGGGGGCGATCACGACCTGGACGCTGACGTTCGCGACCGGCGAGTACCGCTACTCCGAGGACACGACGGTCACCGACACGCTTCCGAACGCCTACTGCCCGCTCGGGCCGGCGAACCTCACGACCGGCAACAGCGCATCCGACAGCCAGTGCGATCCGACCGGCGCGCTGCCCTCGGTGCCGTACAGCTCGGCGACCGAGAACGCGGACGGCACGTTCACGATCGTCTGGACCCCGTCGTCGATGCCGCAGCTCACGCACGCGACGGTGAACGACTCCTGGTCGATCACGTTCCCGACGCGTACGCGCACGAACTACCAGCTGAACTTCAACGACGCGGGGCCGATCCTCGCGCACGACACCGCAACGAACAGCGCCACGGTCGCCGGCGTCGCCCTGCCGCGCTGCACCGCCCCCGGCGCCGCGGACTGCTCGCCGACCGGGCCCCGGATCGACCACGACGCCCCGGTCCTGCGTCCGGCCACCGACGCGGCAGCCGCCGGGCAGAGCGCCCCGCTTCCGACGATCGACAAGCAGATCGCGCAGTCGGGGACGAACTGCGCCACCGCGACGTATACGAACGCCGTGCCGAGCTACGTTCCCGGCGACCGCATCTGCTGGCGCCTGAACGTCGACTTCCCGGGCGGCGTCGACACCGCCTCGCCGACCGTCAACGACTACCTCCCGCCGACCGTGACCTACGAGGCCGGGTCGGACACCGCGACGCCCGCGAACACCGTCGGCTCGACGTTCGACGCGTCCGGCGCCGCCCAGGGCGCGCTGACGTGGAACCTCACCGGCGGCCTCGTCCCGAAGGGCAACCAGGTCTTCCAGCACACGATCTCGAGCATCGTGCAGCCGACCGGCCAACTCGCCCCGGGCCAGATCCCGGGCAACCTCATGAAGTTCTCCGCGTCGGGCACGAGCGGCGTCTCGTTCCCCTATCGCGACCAGGTGGACTTCGTCCTCGCGGTGCCCGTCATCGGGCTGACGAAGGGCGTGCGCCAGGTGAACTCCGGGACGGTCAACGGGCCCAACGTCGACGGCGTGACCGTGAAGGGCGGCGACACCGTCACCTACCGCGTCGACCTCGGCAACACGGGGACGGCGGACGCGAGGAACGTCGTCGTCTGGGATCTGCTGCCCACCGAATACGACTGCGCGACGATCGGGCAGATCACCGCGATCAGCGACGCGGGCACCTGCGTCGACGCCCCGTTCCCGGCGCAGGACCGGATCGAGTGGACGGCGCCGTCGCTCGCGCAGGCCGGGACGAAGACGCTCACCTACAAGGTCCTGATCCCGGCGAGCATCGGGCCGGCGCGCACGCTCGTCAACCACGCCGGCGTGCGCTCGTTCCAGACGCAGTCGA
>CAZTMO010000226.1:0-3740 GCA_964615105.1 uncultured Thermoleophilia bacterium | reverse complement strand
GGAGAAAGGCGTCGCGCTGCGCGACTCCGACCCCGACGACCGGCGCGTCGTGCGTGTGCGCCTCGCGCCGCAGGCGCACCGCTACGCCGCCCGCGCGCTGGCCGCATGGCGGGCGCGCGTCGACGACGCCCTGAAACGCACTCCCGGCCTCGACCCGGAGGCGCTCGTCGCGTTTCTCGCGACGCTCGCCGCCGGAGACGACGGGGCGGCCGTCAAAGGGGTCGCATGAACACCGCCGACAGCGCGACCGGCGCGGCGCGGCGCGACCCGCAGGCGACGGGCGCATCCGCCTCCCGCAACCCCTGGGCGATCCTCGCCGTCCTCTGCCTGGGCCTTTTCATGATCCTCCTCGACGGCACGATCGTGAACATCGCCCTGCCGCAGATCATGGCCTCGTTCGATGCCGGGCTCAGCGACGTCGAATGGGTGATGAACGCCTACGTCCTCATGTTCGCCGTGACGCTCGTCACCCTGGGGCGCTTCGGCGACCTGTACGGCCGGCGCCTGCTCTTCGTCGCCGGCATGGTCCTCTTCACCGTCGCCTCGCTCGCCTGTGGCCTCGCGCCCGGCATCTACTGGCTGATCGCGTTCCGCGTCGCGCAGGGCCTGGGCGGAGCGGCGATGATGCCCGCGACGCTGAGCATCGTCGCCGCCGTCTTCCCGCCCGGCAAGCGCGGCGCGGCGATGGGGGTCTGGGGCGGCGTCTCCGGCCTCGCCACGGCGATCGGTCCCAGCCTCGGCGGCCTGATCGTCGACTCGGCCAGTTGGCGCTGGATCTTCCTCGTCAACATCCCCATCGGCATCGTCGGCGTGCTGCTCACCCTGCGCATCGTGCCCGAATCCAGGAACCCCACCGCCGTCGAGACGCTCGACCTCCCCGGCGTCGGTCTGATCAGCGCCTCGCTCTTCTGCCTCACCTTCGCCCTGGTGGAGGGCCAACGGCATGGCTGGTCGTCGGTGATCATCCTGGGCCTCTTCGCGGCCACAGCGGCCGGCCTCGCGCTCTTCTACCTGCGCGAGCGCGGCGTCCGCCAGCCGCTGATCGACTTCAGCCTGTTCAGGCACGTCAACTTCCTCGCCGGCAACATCACCGGCCTGATGCTGAGCGCGGCGATGATGGGCGTGTTCTTCACCATCCCCATCTTCCTGCAGACCGTGCTCGGCTTCAGCGCCCTCAAGGCCGGCCTCGTGATGAGCCCCATGTCGGTGGCCATCATCTTCGCGGCGCCGGCGGCGGGCTGGCTCAGCGACCGCCTCGGCAGCCGGTGGATCGTCGCCGTCGGCATGTTCCTGCTCGGTTTCGGCATCGCCTGGATGGCCGGCCTCACGCCGTTCCACGACAAGCTCAGCCCCGACACGTCGTCGCTCGACCTGCTCTTTCCCTTCGTCGTCGCCGGCGTGGGCATCGGCCTCGGCGTCGCCCCGGTGACGTCGGCGGTCATGGCCACGGCGCCGCTCGACCGTGTGGGCAACGCCTCGGGCGTGCTCACGACCATGCGACAAGTCGGAAGCCTGCTCGGCATCGCGATCCTCGGCGCCGTGCTGCAGAACCGCATCATCGCCAACGCCACGGAGGGCATCAGGGGCATCCCGGGCATGCCCGAGGCGGCGAAGCAGCGCGTCATCGCCGGCCTCTCAGGGGGCGGCATGGGCATGAGCATGCCCGAGGGGGGCTCCGGCATGCCCGAGGTCGCCCGGAAGATGATGGTCGCGCTGTTCCGGTCGTGGTTCACCGACGCGATCAACACGACGTTCGTCGTCGGTGTCGCCTTCTGCGTCGTGGGGGCGCTCTGCGCCCTGCTGCTTCGCAGCCACGTGCGCCGCGAGACGCCCGGATGAGCGTCGGCGTCGCCGCCACTGGCGACGCCATTCCCCGCGACGATGATCGCGCGGCAAGGAGAAGAGGCTGCCGGCGGCGAATCACAGCGGACAGCGCGAGGTATCATGCAGGTGTCCGAGGAGGGAGCATGACGCAGGCTGCCGCAGCGAGCCGCCCCAAGATCATCGTCGTCCCCCGGCCGCTCGAGGCGTTCTTTCGCGCGCAGCTCGAGGAACGCTACGCGGGCCGTGACGACGTGCGGGTGGTCATCGACCGCCGGATCGGCGAGCGACGGCGGTCCGACCGCTACGTCTGCGGCCCCAGCCCGCTCAGCGACCGCCGGCACCAGGACCGTCGCGACCGCGACGTCGCGTGGTCGCTCCCGGACATGCCGCTGTCGGTCTCCTGAGCCGGGTGCGACCGGCCCGTCGGGGGGCAACGGGACGGCCGAGGCGTCTTCGCGGAGAGGATCTTCCTAGATCCAGCCGTTCTCGCGGCTGACGATCACCGCCTGCGCGCGGTCCACCACGCCGAGCTTCCGGTAGACGTTGTGCAGGTGATTGCGCACCGTGCTCTGCGACAGATCCAGGGCGCGGGCGACCTGCTTGTAGGTCTTGCCGCTGGCCAGCAGGCGCACGACCTCGAGCTCGCGATCGGTCATGGGGTTAGGAACGTCGCTCTTGGCCGGCTGCAGCTCTCCGAGGTGCACGCGGACGCGGGCGAGCAGCTCTTTCATGTGGAACGGTTTGGTGATGTAGTCGACCGCTCCCTTGGCGAACCCGTGCAGCTTGTCGTCCATCTCCCGGCGCGCGGTGAGAAAAATGATCGGACAGGTGAGACCGGCGGGACGTTCGCGCAGGCGCTCGTAGACGCTGAAGCCGTCCATCTCGGGCATCATGATGTCGAGGAGCACGAGGTCGGGGAGGAACAGGGTGCCCTTGCGCAGCCCCTCCACGCCGTTCTCGGCGGTCTCGACGACGTACCCTCTTGACCCCAGGGTGTCGGCAAGGATCCGGAGCAGATCGGGCTCGTCGTCGATGATGAGGATACGTTTACCGGCCATCGCGTCTACTTCCACCTCGTTCGGCAGTCCGGGAAACAGGCGCCGCGGCCTCGGTATCGGCAGGTCCGTCGTATCGCCTTAGCGGCGCGGCGACCTCGGCCGGTGGCGGTGGCAGGCAAGGCGCGTCGCTCATCGCAGCATCCGGTCGCCGTACGACACCAGAAGCCACACCGTGAGGAGCGCGACGACCACACCGAGGACGATCTCGGCAGGTCGCCGGCGGCGCACGCCACCGACGACCAGGCTGCCCAGGCCGAAGCCGAAAGCGACGACGCCCAGCACGCCGCCGGCCCAGATGAGGATGTCCGTCCCCGACATGACTAGAGCTTCCCGCCGCGCGCACCCGGTCCTGCCCGCCGCGCACACCCGGTCCTGCCCGCGGCGCGGCGGGCGCCCCTCCGGCTCGCCAGCCGCGTGGCGGGCGACACCAGCGGCGTCACGGGAGCAACCTGTCACGAAGAAAGACCAGCGGGTGTACGGCGGTGCGCCCGGCAAGATCGCGGATCTGCGTCCGGCAGGAGGTTCCAGTCGCGAGCACCGCCACGTCCGGCCCTTCGGCGCGCAGCGCCGGGAGCAGAGCGTGCTCGGCGATCGCGACGCTCGTCGCGCAGTGCTCGACCTCGTAGCCGAAGACGCCCGACATGCCGCAGCAACCAGCGTCAAGCACCTCGAGGTCGAGGCCGGGGACCGCCTCCAGGGCGGCGACCACGGCGTCGATGCCCGCGACGGCACGCTCGTGGCAGTGGGGGTGGAGGACGGCGCGGCCCCCGCCGGCGAAGCGCAGCCGGCCGGCGGCGGGCAGAAGGGCGCGACCTGGGCCTGGTCGATGACCGCCGTTGGGCCGCCTTCCAGGCCCGA
>CAZTMO010000225.1:0-3807 GCA_964615105.1 uncultured Thermoleophilia bacterium | reverse complement strand
GGCCGGGAAGCGGCCACCGGCCCAGAGGCCGGGCGACCCGACGGGAGACACGCGGCCGACAAACGCGAAGGGCGCCCGAACGGGCGCCCCGGAAGGCTTGGTAGCGGGGGCAGGATTCGAACCTGCGACCTTCGGGTTATGAGCCCGACGAGCTACCGGACTGCTCCACCCCGCGCCGTTTCTGGAGTTGGCATTGTAGCCCCTGACCGCGGCGATTGCAAAGGCGCAGGGAGGTCCGATGAGGGTCCACGGTGTACAGGACTGCGCGATCCTTCCGATACACTGCCTGGACGACCATGGGCTTGCGGCTGCACATCCGGACCTCGCGGCGCGCGGTCGCGCGCTGCCTCGCCGCAGGCGCGGCGCTGGCCTGCACGCTGCTGAGCGTCGCGCTCCTCGACTCCGGGAGCGCGGCGGCGACGCCCCGGGTGCTCACCTTCGGCGACAAGGCGAAGGGCCTCGCCGGGTTGCAGGCTGAGGCGCGGCGCATCCGTGCCGAGATCGCCGCGCTCGACCGCCGCCTCTCCGCCTCTGTCGAGGAATACAACGACGTGCGCGCACGGCTTGACGCCCTGAACGCCGAGCTCATGGCAGCGCGGCACGACCTCGTCGCCGTCAGGGCGGACCTCAGTGAGACACAGACCCTCTACGGGCAACGCCTGGCGCAGATGTACAAGGGCGGCGAGATGACGTTCATCGACGTCCTCCTCAACGCCGACGACTTCACCGGGATCTCGCGCCAGCTCGACTTCTACCGGCTCATCGCCGACGCCGACCAGGCGACCGTAGAACGCATGGACGAGCTCGCGGCCCAGGTCGCGCAGATCGAAGCGTCGATCGAGGAGCGCCGCGAGCAGGCGCTCGTCGACGAGCTGGAGCTGCGCGACAAACGCGCCCTGGTCGAGGACCAGATGACCCAGCGTCAGGCGGTGCTCGCCACCGTGGACACGCAAATCAGGAAGGAGCTCCAGCGCCAGGCGAAGCTGGCGGCGATGACCGCCGACGAGCTCGCCCGCGAAGCAGGCCTGGCCCTCGGGACGATCGCCGGCACACCGGCGCAGCTTGCCGTCGTGCGTGCCACGATGCGTTGGCTCGGCGTGCCCTACGTGTGGGGCGGCGCCTCGCCGAGCGGCTTCGACTGCTCCGGTCTGGTCACCTACGTCTACCGGCAGTTCGGCGTCGACCTCCCGCATGGCGCCACGATGCAGTCGCGCCTCGGCAAGCCCGTGCCGCTCGACCGTCTCCAGCCGGCCGACCTGGTCTTCTTCGGCAGCCCCGCCTTCTACAACCACGTCGGCATCTACGTCGGTGGCGGACTCTTCATCGAGGCGCCGCACACCGGCGACGTCGTCAAGGTCAGTCGTCTCGCCGGGCGCGGCGCGGACTTCGCCGCGCGCTACGACATCCGGCTGCCATGACGGACCGGCGTCGGCGGAGACCCGCCGCCGTCCGCCCGGCCGGCTGTCCTGCGCGCCGCCGCGGACGTAGAATCCGCCCATGATGAGCGGTTGGGTGCTCCTGATCATCGGCCTCGCCAGCCTGGCGCTGGTCATCGCCGCGTTGGGCTACCTCGGCTACTGCGGCTTCCGCCTCGGCAAGGCCGGTCTCAAGATGGCGCGCACCTACGCGCCCGGCGCGGCCGATCTCGCCCGCAAAGCGGGCGCGGCGACCGAACAGGCGACCCAGGCGGGGATCGGCGCCGAGAAGATCGCCGCCGATCTCGCCGACCTGCAGGTGAGCCTGCGGCGCCTGCAGGTCGCCTTCGAGGCGTTGAGCTCGGCGCTCGTCCCCTACCGCAAGGTCAAGGAATACCTCGGACGATGACCGCGTGACGGCGGCGGGGACGGCCTCGTGGTGGCCGTCCCCGCCGCCGTCACGCCTTCAGGTCAGACTAGCGCCGGCACCTCGCCCCACCCGCGAACGCGGTAGTAGTCGGCGAGCATCGCGGCGAGTTCTTCCTGGGGGAAGTCGAACGCGGTCTCGTCTTCCATGGGCTTGTCGGTGACCCACTCGGGCAAGACCTCCGACTCGCGCCCGATACCGCGCGCGGCATTGAAGTCGTGGGTCATGGTGACGATGCGGTTGCCTATCCGGTGCAGGTCGTCCTCGGTGTAGTCGGTCCCGATCGCCGCGTTCACGACCTGCGTGATGTACGGCCACGGCACCAGGTCACGGTAGAAGCGACAGTAGATCAGGCAGTCCATGATGGTCAGCCTGTCCTCCCAGTCGCAGTAGACCGCCGCCTTGTCTTCCCAGGTGCGCGGCTCGACGAGGCCCATGAGCTCGGGCTTGTACATCGTCGCTCGCAGATGGCAGGCGCCGCGCGTCGTGGTCGCGAAGCCGAGTCCCATGCCCTTCATGACGCGCGGTTCGTACCCCGCGGGCTCCATGCCCTTGCTGTGGACCGCGACACCCTTGAGCTCGGGGATCTCCCGCTCCACGTTCAGGACGCCCTCGGCGAAGACCTCTCCGACACCCTCGCGAAAACACATCTTGCGCAGGAACTCGGCGACGCAGTCAGGGTCGCCGAAGTCCATCTTCTCGTCGATCAGGCCACGCCTGGAGGCCTCGATCGCCAAGGCGCAGAGGTTGCCGGCGCTCATCGAGTCGACGCCCCAACGGTCGCAGAGGTCGTTGAGCCACATGATCTCGGCGAGGTCGACGATCTCGCAGAGCCCGCCGAACACGTAGGCGGTCTCGTACTCCGGCCCCTCGACCTCAAGGCCCTTGTGTCGCCCCTCGTAGACGAAGTTGTGCTTCACGCACTTCATGACGCACGGCGGGCAGACCTCGTTGCGGGTGCCGTGCTTCTCCAGCATCGTCTCGACGGTGATCTTCTCGAAGCCCTCGACCGTGCCTTTGCGCCAGTAGCGCGTGGGGAACGCGTTCTTGCCGTTCATGATGCGCACCATGTTCATCGTGCCGCCGCGCTGGTAGGCCGCCACACCGGGATCGTCCTTGGTGCGCCCGACGATGTCCCGCACCAGGGCCTTGAAGTCGTCCGGCCGCGCGACGCCGACCTTCTGGTCGCCGTGCCAGACGATACCTTTAAGGTTTTTGCTGCCGAAGACCGCCCCGGGGCCCCCGCGACCAAGTTGGTGCCACTTGTTGTTGTTCACGCAGGCGAAGCGGACCAGATTCTCGCCGGCCTGCCCGATGACGCACGCCTGCGCTTTGGGGTGCCCGGTGCGTTCGAGGATCTTGTCCTCGGCCTCGAATGCGTCGCGGCCCCAAAGCTCGGCGGCGCTGTGGACCACGGCGCCCTTCTCGCTGATCTCGAGATACACCGGAGCGTCGGCCTTGCCCTCGACGATGACGACCTTGAAACCGGTCTTCGCGAACTGCGGCGCCAGATTTCCGCCGGAGTACGCCTCGCCGTACCCGCCAGTGAGCGGCGAGGCGAAGTACACCGCGTACCGGTTGCTGCCCAGCATGGAAGTCCCGGCGATCGGTCCCGCCACGAAGATGAGCTTCGCCTCCGGGCTCAAGGGGTCGACCGAGGGGCCGACCTCTTTGTCCAGGTAGTAGGTACCGAGGCCTTTGCCACCGACGAGCTCGCGGATCAGCTCGGGCGGCACCGTCTCTTCGCGTGAGACGCCCGTGGTGAGGTCGATGCGGAGGAGATCGCCCATTCAAAGCTCCTTTGGCGTGCACACTCGTGCGCGGCATCGGCCGGCGCAGCGCCGTTTCACAGCGCACGCGCGGCGCGCCACCACGCACGCCGAGACCTTCGCGAGAAGGCCGCGACCGGCCGGGGCCGGTCGCGGCCCATTGTCGCAGATGGCGCGTACGCGCTCCAGTGTCCCC
>CAZTMO010000224.1:0-3834 GCA_964615105.1 uncultured Thermoleophilia bacterium | reverse complement strand
AACCGGACCGCTACTGGCAGGTCGTCGAGAAGCACAAGACGACCACCATCTACACCGCGCCGACGGTCATCCGCAGCTTGATGGGCCAGGGCGACGAGTGGCCGGCCAAGCACGAGATGTCGTCGCTGCGCCTCATGGCTTCGGTCGGCGAGCCGATCGACCCGCTGAGCTGGCTCTGGTACTACGAGAAGGTCGGCAAGAGCCGCGTGCCGCTGCTCGACACGTGGTGGCAGACCGAGACGGGCGGGCACATGATCAGCCCGCTCGCCGGCGCCATGACGCTCAAACCAGGCTCCGCCGGTCGTCCCTTCTTCGGCGTGCGCACCAAGGTGCTCACCGACAAGGGCGACGAGGCCGGCGTGGACGAGTCCGGCCATCTCGTCATCACCCACCCGTGGCCCGGCATGATCCGCGGCACGTGGGGCGACGTCGAGGGCAAGCGGTTCAAGGAAGTCTACTTCACGATGTTCCCCGGCGTGTTCACGACGGGTGACGGCTGCGCGATCGACGCCGACGGTGACCACTGGCTCAAGGGCCGCATCGACGACGTCCTCAACGTGTCAGGTCACCGCATCGGCACGTCCGACGTCGAGGGCGCGCTCGTCAGCCACGCGGCCGTGTCCGAGGCAGCCGTCGTGGGCTACCCGCACCCCATCAAGGGCACGGGCATCTACACCTACGTCGTCCTGAACGAGGGTGTCGAGCCCAGCGACGACCTCAAGAAGGAGCTCGCCGTCCACGTGCGCAAGGTCGTGGGCCCCATCGCCACGCCCGACAAGATGCAGTTCGCCATGACCGGCCTGCCGAAGACCCGCTCGGGCAAGATCATGCGGCGGATCCTGCGCAAGATCGCCGAGGGCGAGTTCGAGGCCCTGGGCGATACCTCGACGCTGGCCGACCCGTCGGTCGTCGAGGACCTCAAGGCCAACAAGCAGTAGCAGACCGTACAGACGCATCACGACGAGGGGCCGCCGCGAGGCGGCCCCTCGTCGTTCCCGGCCGCGCTGCGCGCGTCCGCGCGCCCGACGAGCGGTGCTCACGCGGATGAAACGCCACCGCCGGGGGCGTAGGCTGTCCTTTGGCGTGGGGGCCGCTCGCGGCCCAGCCTCGAGGTCAGGGGCACACGCCCGCTGCTGCATACACCGAGGACGTGGAGGGAGGCGGGACTCCGCCATGAGCACGAGGAACCTGGACAAGCTGTTCGACCCCAAAACGATCGCCGTCATCGGCGCCTCTAACAAGAAGGGGTCGGTAGGCTACATCCTGCTGCGCAACCTCATCGGCGCCGAGTACGAGGGCGTCGTCTACCCCGTGAACCCGACGTCGCCGGCCGTGCAGGGCATCCAGGCGTACGCGTCGATCAGCCAGGTCCCGCGCAAGATCGATCTGGCCGTCATCGCCGTGCCCGCCAAGGCGGTGCCCGGCACCGTGCGCGAGTGCGGCGAGGCCGGCGTCGCCGGGGCCGTGATCGTCAGCTCCGGGTTCCGCGAGATCGGCAAGGAAGGGCGCAGGCTCGAGGACCAGGTGCGCTCCATCGCCGAGTCGTACGGTCTGCGCCTCGTCGGCCCCAACTGCCTCGGCTTCATCCGCCCCGCCAGCCACCTGAACGTCACCTTCGTGCACGTCGCCCCGCCCGAGGGGCGCATCGCCTTCTTCAGCCAGTCGGGCGCTCTCGGCACCGCGATCCTCGACTGGGCGGCGGCCAACAAGGTCGGTTTCTCCGCCTTCGTCAGCGTCGGCTCGATGTGCGACGTCGATTTCGGCGACCTGATCGATTACTTCGGCGCCGACCCCCATACGAGCTCGATCATCCTCTACATCGAGTCGATCACCGACGCGCGCCACTTCATGAGCGCGGCGCGGCACTTCGCCAAGACCAAGCCGATCATCGTCGTGAAGAGCGGCCGCCACGCGCGCAGCGCCCTGGCGGCCGCCTCGCACACCGGCGCGATCGCCGGCGACGACACGCTCTACAGCGCCGTGTTCCGCCGCGCCGGCATCGTACGTGTGGACGAGATCGAGGACATGTTCGACTCGGCCGAGGTGCTCTCACGGGTGACGAGCCCACGCGGCCCGCGCCTCGGCGTGGTGACGAACGCGGGTGGGCCGGGCGTCATGGCCTCAGACCGTCTGCTCTCGCTCGGCGGAGAGCTCGCCGAGCTCTCCCCCGAGACCGACGAGAAGCTCAAGGCCGTGCTGCCCGGCTTCGCCGCGCGCGGCAACCCCGTCGATGTGGCCGGAGACGCCGACGCGGCGCGCTACGCCGCCGCGACCGAGGCGCTCATGGGCGACCCGGGGTGCGACGGGGTCCTCGCGATCCTGACGCCCCAGGCGATGAGCGACCCGACGGCGACGGCCCTGGCGCTCGTGCAGGTCGCCAGGGACCACCCCGGCAAGCCCCTCCTCACCTCGTTCATGGGCGAGATCAAGGTCGCCGAAGGCTTGCGCATCTTCCATGAGCAGCACGTGCCGACCTTCGACACGCCCGAGGACGCGGTCCGCGCCTACCTCTACATGTACGAGTATACGAAGAACCTCGCCAACCTCTACGAGACCCCGGCCGACATCCTTCCCGACTTCAAGCCCAAGAGGGATGCGGTCAAGAAGATCTTCCTCAACGTGGCGAAATCCGGGCGCTCGATCCTCAGCGAGTACGAGGCCAAGCAGGTGCTGTCGGCCTACGACATCGGCACGGTCAAGACCACGGTCGCGACGACGGCCGAGGAGTGCTCGAAGGCCGCCAGGGAGATCGGCTTTCCCGTCGCGATCAAGATCTACAGTCACGACATCACCCACAAGAGCGACGTCGGGGGGATCGCCCTGAACGTGCGCTCGGCGCCCGAGGCGGCCAACCAGTTCACCAAGATCGTCGAACGCGTGAAGGCGGCGCGCCCCGAGGCCGAGATCCTCGGCGTGACCGTGCAGGAGATGTCGCGCGGCGGTTACGAGGTGATCATCGGCTCGAAGAAGGACGCGACGTTCGGTCCGGCGCTCATGTTCGGCATGGGCGGGACCGGCGTGGAGCTTTACCGCGACGTCGCCGTCGAGTTCCCTCCCATCAACCAGGCGCTCGCCGAGGCGATGATCGACAGCACCAAGGTCTCGCAGTTGCTGCGCGGCTACCGCGGCAAGCCGGGGGTCGACCTTGTCGCGCTCCAGCAGGCCCTGGTCAAGTTCAGCTACCTCCTGGTCGACTTCCCCGAGATCGTGGAGATGGACGCCAACCCGGTGCAGGTGCGCAGCGACGGCCTGTGCGCGCTCGACGCGCGCCTCGTGATCGAACCGAAGGACGTGCGCAAGATTCTCCTCCCAGGCTCCCACCTGATGATCTCCATGTACCCGAGCAAGTACCACTGGGAAGTGCCGCTCGACGACGAGAAGGTCACGCTGCGCGCGATCCGGCCCGAGGACGAGCCGGCGTGGGCCGAGATGATCGAGTCGCTCTCGCCCGAGACGGCGATGTACCGGTTCTTCGGCCCCGTCCAGGAGGTGACGAAGTCGATGCTGGTGCGCTACTGCCACGTCGACTACGACCGCGAGATCGCGATCGCCGCCTTCTCGCACGCGAAGGGACGCAAGAAGTCCCAGATGCTCGCCGTCGCCCGCTTCGCGATCGAGACCGCGAACGCCGAGGAGGCCGAGTTCGCGATCGTCGTCCGCGACGCTTACCAGCGCAAGGGCGTCGGCAGCAAGCTGATGGAGGCGCTCATTCAGGCGGCCCGCGACCGCCACGTGCGCGAGCTCAACGGCGACGTGCTCGCCGCGAACCCCGGCATGACACGCTTCGCCGAATCGCTCGGGTTCGAGATCCTCCCGGGCGGCGAGCCCGACGTG
>CAZTMO010000223.1:0-3845 GCA_964615105.1 uncultured Thermoleophilia bacterium | reverse complement strand
ACGGAGGCGCGGGGGCGTCGCGCACCACGAGCGCGCCGAGCGGCCGGGCGGCACCGAGCAGCGGGATCGCGAGGACGTGTGCGCCGGCGACCGGAGCGCACGTCCTCGCGGCTTCCTCCAGCAGGGCCCTTTCCTCCTTGGGCAACGCGTCGATCGCCGCGCGGCCGGGGCCGTCGAGGCGTGGAGCGCTGACGTCGCCGGCGCCGGTCAGCTCGCGGACGCGCGCCGCAGCCTCGGCGAGGACGCGACCGGGCTCGAGCGAGAAGAGTTCGCGGCCGCCGACGAGGGCTTCGGAGCACAGCCGGCGCTCCGCCTCCAGGCGCTCCCCGGCGGCGAGCGCCTGGAGCTTCGCTGCCGTTCTCGCGGCGATCACCCGCAGGCAGCGTACTTCGTCGGCTGTGTAGTCCTCCTTGCGATCTCCCACTTCGAGAAAGCCGAGGGGCTCGCCTGCGGCTCCGGGCAACGGCACGCAGGCGGAGCGCGTCAGACTGAGGATCCCGGTCGCTTCGGGAAGGCGGCCGGTTGAGCCCGGCAGATCGTTGCAAGCCAGCGGCGCCCCCGACGCGCAGACACGTCCCGGCGCGCCGTCGCCGATCGGCCAGCGCTGCGGCGTGCCTGTCCATCCCTCGTCGGCGTCGAACCACTCCTGCGCCGTCACCGCCTCGCCGTCCGAGAGACCGGCGAACCCACGCGGGGACGCGGTGGTGAGGCACGCCGCCTCGACCGCCGCGCGGAGCGCGGCCTCGACGGTCCCGGCCTCCTCCACGGCGGCGAGGCCCTCGAGGGCGGGAAGCATCGGGTTGCGCGGGTCGACACCCTCACTCATGGCCAGTCCTTCGCCCCTGTGGGAGCCAGTCCTTCGCCCCTGTGGGAGCACTCCTTCGCGCCTGTGGGAGCCGGTCTTGCCGGGCGAGCCGTGCGTGGTCAGCGCCCGCGAGGGGCCGGGGCGGGAGCGAGCAGGACCTGCAGACCGACACCGCCGGCGGCGAGAAGAAGGGCGGTTTCGACCGGCAGTCCGATCAGGCCCGTGATGAGGGCGACGGCGCCCGCCCAGAGCGCCGCGACCGGCGCCACGGCGCGGACCAGCCCGCGGCGGAACCCGAGCCATGCGATCCGCCGCCGCATGGCGGAGCCGCGCTCGAGGTCGTCGAGGCAGGCCGAACCGCGCCGGTGGAGGCGCGCCGTGAGGTCGGCGCCGTTGGCGGCGAACAGCCGGCAGCGGAACGAGAGGCCGCCGGCGGAGCGCAGGACGGGGCGCTGGAGGCGGGCGAAGTGTTCGACGAGCGAGAAGAAGCGGTCGTCGTCCGACAGCCGTCCCGTCTCGAGGTGGACGTCGAGGAAGAGCTGGTTCGCGGCGGGGTCGAACTTGATCTCCGCCTGCCAGTCCCTGTGGTCGAAGAAGTCGCCCAGGAACCGGTCGAGTTCCGCGGGCAGACGCTCGACGTCCGGTCGCCTGGTCCCCTTCATGCGGCGATTGTACTGCGCCCCGGTCGGCCGGCACGCGGTCATGCAGTAGAATGCGTTGTCCGCCCAGCGCTCACTCCGGCTCCACGCGAAGGGATGCACGCAGTGAAGATCGCGATGCGCGCAGTGAAGGTCGCGATCGTCGGTCCTGGTGGCGTCGACCTGCCTCTTTCAACAGGGGTTCGCCCACACCGGGCTCGAGGTCGCCGGCAGCGTCTGGGGACTCCGAAGAGGACCGGGAGGCTCCGTGAGTGACAAGGTCCGCGTCGGCGTGGTCGGCCTCGGCTACTGGGGTCCGAACCTCGCGCGCAACTTCGACCGCCTGGCCGACGCCGAGCTCGCCTACTGTTGCGACCTCGACGAGGCGAACCTCGCCAAGGCCCGCGGCCTGTACCCGAACGCGATCGTGACCGACGACGTCGAGCGGCTGCTCGGCGACGACGCGCTCGACGCGGTCGTCGTCGCCACCTCGGTGCCGACGCACTACCCGCTCGGCAAGCGTGTCCTCGAGGCCGGCAAGCACGCCTTCATCGAGAAACCGATCGCTCTCGAAGCGAGCGAGGCTGAGGATCTGCTAGAAACGGCCGAGAAGCGCGGCGCAAAGCTCATGGTCGGCCACCTGCTCGAGTACCACCCGGCAGTGGCCAAGATGAAAGAGCTTATCGACGCCGGCGAGCTCGGCCGCGTCTTCTACGCCTACGCGAACCGCCTCAACCTGGGCAAGGTGCGCAAGGACGAGAACGCCCTCTGGAGCCTCGGGCCGCACGACATCTCGGTGATCAACTACCTCACCGGCGACGAACCGGACGAGGTCACGGCGCGCGGCGAGTGCTACCTGCAGGACGACGTCGAGGACGTCGTCTTCGGCTATATCCGTTACAGGAGCGGGATGATCGGCCACCTGCACGTGAGCTGGCTCGACCCGCACAAGAGTCGCAAGATCACCGTGGTCGGTGAACAGAAGATGGTCGTCTTCGACGACATGGAGGCCGACCGCAAGATCACCGTCTACGACAAGGGCGCGACCACGACGCGGACCCGGTTCGACACCTACGGGGAGTTCGTCACCCTGCACTTCGGCGACATCCACATCCCCAGGATCGGCAACGACGAGCCGCTGCGCGTCGAGTGCCAACACTTCGTCGACTGCATCCTCAGAGACCAGCAGCCGCGCAGCGACGGCCGCGACGCGCTCAACGTCGTCCGCGTGCTCGAGGCCATGGAGCGCAGCCTGCGTGAGGGCGGCCGCCCGGTGAAGACGACGGAGCTGTGACGTGACCCTGCATCCGTCCGATCTTGGCCCGAACCTGCTGCTCGGCGACGGCGTCGTCATCGGCGACGGCGTCGCGTTCGGGGCCAACGTGATCGTGTTCGACGACACCGTGATCGGCGACGGCTGCTTCGTCCAGGACGGCGCCGTGCTCGGCAAGGCGCCGTCGCTGTCGCCGACCTCGACGGCGAAGCGCGGTGAGCTGGCGCCGCTCGTCCTCGGCGCCGGCTGCGTGATCAGCACCGGCGCCGTGGCCTACCGCGGCACCACGCTCGGTCCGGGGTGCATCCTCGGCGACTACGCCGGCGTGCGCGAGCGCTGCGTGCTCGGCGAGCGCGTCGTCGTCGGGCGCGGCAGCGTGGTCGAGAACGACACGACGATCGGCGACTTCACCAAGATCCAGACCAACGCCTACATCACCGCCTACATGACCATCGAGGACCACGTCTTCATCGCGCCCTGCGTGCAGACGACCAACGACAACTTCATGGGCCGCACCGAGAAGCGTCACGCGCTCATGAAGGGGGCGACGATCCGCCGCGGCGCGCGCGTCGGCGGCGGCGTCGTGCTCTGCCCGGGCATCGAGATCGGCGAGGAGGCGTTCATCGCCGCCGGCGCCGTGGTCACGAAGGACGCGCCGGCGCGCAAGGTGCTCATGGGCGTGCCGGCGCGCGTCGTGCGCGACGTGCGCGAGGACGAGCTGCTCGAGAACCAGTGACGGGCGACGAGGGAGGACGACGGCGGGGGCGCGCCCTGAGGGCGCGCCCCCGCCGTCGTCCGGGTCTTCGTCGAGCGTGGTGATCACGGCGACGTCAGTACCGCAGACCGTGGGCGCCGCCTTCTCGCCTTGCTCGGGCCTGTCTCGTCCTTCGTAGCTCCTGATCGTCCTGAGGCCCTCGCTTTGCGAGTCTGGTCCCGTCTCGTGGCCCCGGGGCTGTCCTGTGGCTCTCGTTGTCGCGCTGCGCCGTCTCTTCCGGCGTCCGCTCCCCTCTGCTATCGGCTGGCGCGCGACGACGCTGACTTCCCGCGGCGCTGCTCGTGCCCATCACGTACCCAGCCGAGGTTTCCGTGAGGGAAGAACCTCGTTGAGATGACCGTCGACCTGACGAGA
>CAZTMO010000222.1:0-3852 GCA_964615105.1 uncultured Thermoleophilia bacterium | reverse complement strand
GCAGGGCGCCTCGCAGTAGCTGTCGTGGTCCGACAGGTACATCTCGAGGTAGCTCCGGCGCTTCTGTCGCACGCGCGGCGTGTCGGTCTTGACGACCATGCCCTCGCTCACCCAGGTCGTGCACGCCGCCTGCAGTTTGGCCTGCCCCTTGACCTCGACGAGGCAGAGGCGGCAGGCGCCCCAGGCGGCCGTTCCCTCCTCGTGGCAAAGGGCGGGGATGTCGACGCCCTCGCGGTGAGCGA
Source organism: uncultured Thermoleophilia bacterium (assembly GCA_964615105.1). Lineage (GTDB taxonomy): Bacteria > Actinomycetota > Thermoleophilia > UBA2241 > UBA2241 > UBA2241. Next base: position 3,610 of record CAZTMO010000222.1, on the reverse strand, counting down.
CCGAGAGGACGGTCTCGCCCGGTCGGGCGCTCACCTGCTTGCCGTCTATCACGAACTTGACGGCGGCCTTGGTCCGCGGACTCACTGCTGCCTCCCTTCGTCCACCGCGAGTACCCCGGTCTCGACGGGGATCGCGTCGAACTTGCACACCTGACGGCAGGTGTCGCACTGGATGCAGAGCTTCTGGTCGATGACGTGCACCTCGTTGCGCTCGCCGCTGATCGCCTGGACGGGGCAGGCGCCGAAGCAGACGTGGCAGCCTGTGCAGGCGTCCTCGTCGATGGTGTAACGGATGAGCGGGCGACAGACCTTCGCCGGGCAGCGCTTGTTCACCACGTGCTCCATGACCTCGTCGCGGAAGTAGCGCAGGGTGGTGAGCACGGGGTTCGGGGCGCTGCCGCCGAGCTGGCAGAGCGAGCCCTCGATCACGTCGTCGGCGAGCCGCTCGAGGCGCTCGACATCCTTGACCGTGCCCTCGCCGGACGAGATGCGCTCGAGGATCTCGAGCATGCGCGTCGTGCCGATGCGGCAGGGCACGCACTTGCCGCAGCTCTCCTCGGCGGTGAACTGGAGGAAGAACTTGGCGAAGTCGACCATGCAGGTCGTGTCGTCGACCACGACCATGCCGCCCGAGCCCATCATGGCGCCGGCGGCGGTGAGGCTCTCGAAGTCGATCTCGGTGTCGAGGAGCTCGGCGGGCAGGCAGCCGCCGGACGGCCCGCCGAGCTGCACGGCCTTGAACTCGCGGCCGGGCAGCATGCCGCCGCCGATGTCGAAGATCACGTGCCGCAGGGTGGCTCCCATCGGAACTTCGACGAGGCCGCCGTTCACGACCTTGCCGGTGAGCGAGAAGATCTTCGTCCCCTTGCTCGTGGCTGTGCCCTCGGCGCTGAACGCCTCGGCGCCATTGAGAACGATCCACGGCACGTTGGCATAGCTCTCGACGTTGTTGAGATTGGTCGGCTGACCCCAGAGGCCCTGCGCGACGGTGCGGATGTGCTTGCCCCGCGGCATGCCGCGATGGCCCTCGATCGAGAGCGTCAACGCCGTCGACTCGCCGCAGACGAAGGCGCCGGCGCCCTGGTTGATGCGGATGTCGAAGTCGAAGCCCGAACCGAGGATGTCGGCGCCGAGCAGGCCGCGCTCGCGCGCCTGCTCGAGCGCGTTGCGCAGGCGCTCGACGGCGAACGGGTACTCGTGGCGCACGTAGACGTAACCCGCGACCGGGCCGACGCCGCGGCCGATGGCGAAGGCGGCGATGATCATGCCCTCGACCACCCGGTGCGGGTCGCCCTCGAGCACCGAACGGTCCATGAACGCCCCGGGGTCGCCCTCGTCGGCGTTGCAGATGACGTAGTGCACGTCGCCCGGGTTGGCGCGACAGAAGCGCCACTTCTTGCCGGTCGGAAAGCCCGCGCCGCCGCGGCCGCGCAGCCCGCTCGTCTCGACGAGGTCGATCACAGCCTCGGGGTCGTCGGCGGCGAGGACGCGGGCGAGCGCCTGGTACCCGCCGTGGGCGAGATAGTCGTCGATCGAGTACGGGTCGATCCTGCCGTTCTCACTCAGCACGATGCGCTTCTGCAGGTTGTAGAAGGGGATGTCGCGTTCGTGAGCCAGCGGTTCGCCTGTGTGCGGGTGCTTGTACAGAAGACGCTCGACGACCCCGTCGCCGACGATGCTCGTCTCGACGATCTCGGCGATGTCCTTGGCCTTCAGGTGCGGGTAGAAGAGCCCGTCGGGACGCACGATGACGATCGGCCCCTGCTCGCAGAAGCCGTGACAGCCGGTCTCGACGACGGCGACCTTGTCGCTCAGGCCGCGCGCCGCGAGCTCCTTGATGAGCGCCTCGCGCAGGGCGACGCGGCCTGAGGCGTGGCACGCCGTGCCGGCGCAGATGCGCACTTCGGCCTTGTCGTCGCCGGAGATGTAGGCGGTCGCGTCGAACGCCTTCTTGAGCGCCGCCTCGATGCGCCGCGCGCGGGCGCCGGCCGGCTTCGCCGCCGGCGCCTTCCTCTTGCCGTTGCCGCTCACGTCCTGCTTGCTCGCGCGCGGGGTCATGACGCCACCTCCAGCTTGCGCAGCTTGCGGACGAGCTTGCGGGCCTCGTTCGGGCCGACGCGGCCGTGGGTCTCGTCGTCTCCGATGCGCACGACCGGGGCGAGGGCGCAGGCGCCGACGCAGTTGACCGTCTGCAGGGTGAACAGCCCGTCGGCCGAGGTCTCGCCGACGGCGAGTTCGAGCTCTTGCGTGAAGGCCTCAACGACGAGCGGGGCGCCGGCGACGTGGCAGGCGGTGCCCATACAGACGTCGATCACGTGCTTGCCGACCGGCGTGAGCCGGAACTGGCTGTAGAAGCTCGCCACCCCGAAGACGCGCGAGAAGGGGAGCTTCATCTCATCGGCGATCTCCTCGAGGGCGCGGCGCGGCAGGTAGCCGTACGCTTCCTGGGTGCCGTGGAAGGCCTCGATGAGGCCCGAGCCCTCGCGGATGCGCGCGACGACCCCGTCGAAGAGCTTCATGTCGACCTCGGGCTGCAGCGCCTTGGCGGCGGCGCGCTCGGCCTCGACGTCGAAGGGCAGCTCCTCGAACTGCGGGCAGAAGTCGATCTCGATGCAATCGACAGGGCAGCTTCGCTCGCAGAGCGTGCACGCGTAGCAGCGGTAGCCGCCCCGCTTGTCTTTGACCAGGTCGAAGAGCCCGACGCCCTTCGCCTTGCGGACCAGCTCGCGCTTCTCGAAGTCGATCCCCTTGAGGACCTCGTACAGGGCGGAGCCCTTGGGCTCGGTCCGCCCCTTGCCGTTACCTCCGTCGTTTCTCGCCATGGCCGTCACCTCAGTCCTCGCGCAGGTTCAGGTAGCGGCGCTCCACGGAAACGCGCTTCTTCGCCCTCGCGGCCTTCCGGAGCACGGCGAACGCCTGCTCGATGTTGTCGGGGTAGATGTCGCGCCCGCCGAGCCCGTAGATGAACGGGAGGACCTGGGGGCGCGGGTCGCAGTCGTAGAGCGCGGCGCGGACCTCCATGAAGACCGGGCCGCCCTGGGCGCCGAACGAGTCGGCGCGGTCCATGACGCCGACCACCTTGCAGTGCTGCAGAGCCTCGGCGTAGGCCTCGTGCGGGAACGGCCTGAAGGCCCTGACCCGCACCATCCCCGCCTTGACGCCTCCGGCGCGCAGCTTGTCGACGACCATGCGCGTCGTGCCGGCGGTGGAGCCGACGACGACGATCGCGACCTCGGCGTCGTCAAGACGGTACGGATCGAGCAGCCCGTACTGCCGGCCGGAGAGCTCGGCGTACTCGTCGGCCACGTCCTGGATCACCTTGAGGGCCCGGTCCATGGCGCGGTTCTGCGACACCTTGTGTTCGAAGTAGAAACCGTGCAGGCCGTCGAACGGGCCCACGGTGACGGGGCGCTTGGTGTCGAGCAGCGGGTTGGTCGCCCGGTAGGGGCCGATGAACTGCCGCACGGCTTCGTCGGACAGCATCTTCAGCGGCCCGATCGCGCCGCTGATCACGTAGCCGTCGTACATGTGCATGGCCGGCAGGCGGATGTCGGCGTGCTCGGCGATGCGCACCGCCTGGATGCAGTTGTCGTAGGCCTCCTGGTGGTTC
>CAZTMO010000221.1:0-3890 GCA_964615105.1 uncultured Thermoleophilia bacterium | reverse complement strand
GATGCCTCGGCGGCGCTCACGCCGCGCCCTCCGCGCCGAGCTGCGAGGCGACGATCTCGCGGTAGGTCTCGCTCGTCGCCAGCAGCTCGTCGTGTGTGCCCATGGCGGCGATCGTCCCGTTCTCGAGCACGACGATCCTGTCGGCGTGCATGATCGTGCCGACGCGCTGCGCGACGATGATCTGCGTCGTGCCGCCCGCCTCCTTCTTGAGCGCCGCGCGCAGGCGCGCGTCGGTGGTGAAGTCGAGGGCCGAGAAGCTGTCGTCGAAGATGTTGATCGGGGCGCGCTTGGCCAGCGCCCGGGCGATCGCGAGGCGCTGGCGCTGCCCGCCCGAGACGTTGGCGCCGCCCTGGGCGATCTCCGCCTCGATGCCCCCCGGCATCTCGGCGACGAAACCCTTGCCCTGGGCCGTCTCCAGGACGCGCCAGAGCTCGTCGTCGCTCGCGTCCTCGTCGCCGTGGCGCAGGTTCCCGGCCACCGTGCCGCTGAAGAGGAACGACTTCTGCGGCACGAGGCCGATCCTGCGCCACAGGTCCTTGAGCGCGTAGTCGCGCACGTCGACGCCGTCGACGAGCACGCTCCCGCCGGTCACGTCGTAGAAGCGCGGGATCAGGCTGATGAGCGTCGACTTGCCGCAGCCGGTGCTGCCGATGACCGCCACCGTCTCGCCGGGTTCGACGGTGAAGCTGATGCCGGTGAGGACCGGCGCCTCGGCGTGCGGGTAACGGAACTCGACGTCGCGGAACTCGACGCGCCCGCGCAACGGCACGTCGCGCGCGGGCGCAGCCGGGTCGACGATCGACGGTTCGGCGTCGAGCACCGCCTGGATGCGCTCCGCCGACGCCGCGGCGCGCGGCACCATGACGAACAGGATCGTCGCCATGAGCACCGCGAAGAGGATCTGGATGATGTAGGTGAGGAAGGCGGTCAGATCGCCGATCGGCATGTCGCCGGCGGCGATCTGCTTGCCGCCGAACCACATGATCGCCACCGTCGAGAGGTTCAGGACGATGCCCACCGTCGGGAACATCAGCGCGAAGAGACGGTTGACCTTCAAAGTGGTCCAGGTGAGGTCCTCGTTGGCCGCGCGGAAGCGCTCTTCCTCGTGGCGCGTGCGGTCGAAGGCGCGGATCACGCGCACACCGCTGAGCACCTCGCGCGTGACCTGGTTGACGCGGTCGATCTTGGCCTGCATGGACTTGAAGAGCGGCAGGCCCGTCCGCACCATCAGCCCGATGAACACCAGCAGGATCGGGATCGCGACCAGGACGACAGCCGAGAGCGACACGTTGAGCCGCAGCGACATGATGATGCCGCCGACCATCATCATCGGGGCCAGCAGGATGAGGTTGAGCATCATGAGCACGACCATCTGGACCTGCTGCACGTCGTTGGTCGTCCGCGTGATCAGCGAGGGCGTGCCGAAGTGGTTGAGCTCGGCCTGCGAGAACGACTCGACGCGGCGAAAGAGCGCACCGCGGACGTCGCGGCCCATGGCCATCGACACCTTGGCGCCGAAGTAGACGGCGACGACGGCGGCGAGGACGAAGACGAAGGTGACGCCGAGCATGATCGCGCCGGTGCGCAGGATGTAGCCGGTGTCCCCCTTGACCACACCCTCGTTGATGATGTCGGCGTTGAGCGTCGGCAGGTACAGGCTGGCGATCGCCTGGAGGAGGACGAGAAAGGTGATCAGGACGATCTGCGGCCAGTAGGGCCCCAGGCGTTCGCGCAGCAGGCGAGTCACAGGGCCGCCTCTTCGGCGAGGGAGCGCGCGATGCTTGCGTTGAGCTTCTCGAGCAGCCGCGCGAGCTCGACGCGCTCCTCCTCCGTCAGAGCGGCCATGGCGACAGGAATGTGGTCGACGAGCGCGGCGCGCGCCTGCTCGGCGAGCTCGCGTCCCCCGGCCGAGAGACAGACGCGCGTGACCCGCTGGTCGGCCTCGTCGGCGCGTCGCTCCACGAGCCCCGCCGTCTCCATGGAGCGCAGCATGCGGCTCAGGGTCGGCGGCGCGATGTGCAGCGCCGCGGCGAGGTCGCGCTGCGGCATCCCGTCGTGGCGCAGCAGCGCGTTGAGGCACATGCCTTGGCCGGGATGAAGATCGGACGCTCCGAGCCGGCGCCTCATGAACCGCCGGTGCAGGCGCACGGCGTTGCGGAAGGCGCGAAAGAGGGCGACGGAGGCCTTGTCCAGGCCGGCGAGCTCGGAGGGCACGTTGTCCGCCGCGTCTGGCGCGCCGGATGTCGGCCCGGTCTGGTGGTCGCAAGTCATATGGCGACGAAGCTTAGCAAGCTAACAGTTAGCATGCAAACTGACTCTGCCGCTTGTACCGCCGCGGTCGTCACGTGCACGCACTCACCGTGGTCGTCACTCGAGCAGACCCGCCGCGGTCGCCCCTCGCGCGCGCCGTGCCGCGCCACCCGGCGCGGCGCGATCGTGCGCCGCGTCTGGCGGCGCGCTGTAGCATGCAGGGCGACCACCCGAGGAGGAGGAACACCGTGGGCGCACCGGTCAAGGAGCAGGTAGACATCGACGCCGTGCAGGCGGTCGACATCCGGGTCGGCACGATCATCGAGGTCGGGGACGTTCCCGGCTCGAACAAGCTCGTCCGCCTCGAGGTCGACTTCGGCGACTTTCGGCGCACGATCCTCGCCGGCATGAAGAAGGAGCGCGAGGACCCGCGCGAGATCGAGGGGCGTCAGGCGCTCTTCGTCGTCAACCTGGCGCCCCGCACGATGGCGGGCGTCACCTCGGAGGGCATGCTCTTCGACATCGGTTACGAGGACGGCATCACGCCTGTCCTCGCCGTCCCCGAGAAAGCGGTTCCCAACGGCGTCCGCGCGGGCTAGGGTGGGATAATCGACGGGACCTCGGAGGACGACCATGAACGAGACCACCCGGCTCCTGGGCACGGGCTGGCTGAGGGTGAAGAGGCTTCTGATGGGTGTGCCGTGGACGCTCGCCGCCGGGTTCCTCGGGTTGGTCTGCGCGGCGCCAGTCTGGGCGGACGGTGAGTTGCCGCCAAGCGCCGGGCCGCCCGGCAAGACGTTTGCGATCACCGTCGTCGGCGTGGTGGTCGCGCTGGTGGCCCTTATCTCATGGCGCACCCTGCGCCGGATGGCGAAGGCCCGCAAGGACGAGGAGGAGGCGGCGGCGGCGTACGCCCGGTATCACGGCCGCCCTCCAGAAGAGGAGCCGTGACGGACGGCCCCGCCAGCCGCTCTCGGCGTCGGCGGCCAGGCCGGCGCTCGAACCATCGGCCCTTGGCGGAATGCGCGAGACCTCGCAGGTGACGAGCCCTGATCTACGTCCTCGGCCTGCTGGTACCCCTTGCCATGACTCTCGCCGTCGAGGTCCCGATCGCGGCGGCGCTCGGGCTGAGGACGAAGCGGGCACTGCTGACCGTCGTCCTCGTCAACCTGCTCACGAACCCGCTCCTCAACTACGCCGGGATTCTCGTGGCGCAACTCGACGACTGGGCGGCGCGGCCGGCCACCGTGATCGTGCCGGCTCTCGTGGCGGCCGAGCTTCTGGTCGTACTCGCGGAGTGGCGACTGCTGCTGTGGGTGCTCGGCGGCGAATCCAGGCGCCTCTTGCTCGCCTCTCTGGCGATGAACGCTGCATCGGCCCTGCTGGGGGTCGTCTTCTGGCTCGACTGACGGGTCGGTCCGCCGGTCTTCGTCACTCGCCCTTTGGTCGCACGACCACCTCGACCTCGCAGTCGAGCACCTGGAGCAGCCGCAGCATCTGGTCGACCGACTTGCGGTAGTTCGTCGTATCGATCAGCCGGTAGAACTGCGCCGGCGAGGTGCCCAGCCGGCGGATGATCTCGCGCTTCGACAGCCGGCCTTGCTCGATGCGCCTCAGCGCCTGAACCGTCAGGTTGTGGA
>CAZTMO010000220.1:0-3909 GCA_964615105.1 uncultured Thermoleophilia bacterium | reverse complement strand
CCGGCGTCGTCGATCGCCAACCCGTGAAGGAGCCGCTGCAGACCGGCATCAAGGCGATCGACGCCATGATCCCCATCGGTCGTGGCCAGCGCGAGCTCATCATCGGCGACCGGCAGACCGGCAAGACGTCGATCATCGTCGACACGATCATCAACCAGAAGGGCAAGGACATCGTCTGCGTCTACGTGGCCATCGGCCAGAAAGCCTCGACCGTCATGCAGGTGGTGCAGAAGCTCGAGGAATACGACGCGATGTCCTACACGATCGTCGTCGCCGCGACGGCGTCGTCCTCGGCGCCGCTCAAGTTCCTCGCCCCGTACGCGGGGGCCGCGATGGGCGAGTACTTCTGCTACTCCGGGCGCCACGCCGTCGCCTTCTACGACGACCTCTCGAAGCACGCCGACTCGTACCGTCAGATGTCGCTGTTGTTGCGGCGCCCGCCGGGCCGTGAGGCCTTTCCGGGCGACGTGTTCTACCTGCACTCGCGGCTGCTCGAGCGCGCCGTCAAGCTCAGCGACGAGCTTGGCGGCGGGTCGCTCACCGGCATCCCCGTGATCGAGACCCAGGCCGGCGACGTGTCGGCCTACATCCCGACCAACGTCATCTCGATCACCGACGGCCAGATCTTCTTGCAGAGCGACCTCTTCTACTCGGGCGTCCGTCCGGCGATCAACATCGGCATCTCCGTCAGTCGTGTCGGCGGCAGCGCCCAGATCAAGGCCATGAAGCAGGTCGCCGGGCGCCTGCGCATCGACCTCGCCCAGTATCGCGAGCTCGAGGCGTTCGCGCAGTTCGGCTCAGATCTGGACGAGACGACGAAGCGGACGCTGGCGCGGGGCGCGCGCATGATCGAGATCCTGAACCAGGGCCGCTTCGACCCCATGCCGGTCGAGGAGCAGGTCGCCGTCCTGTTCGCCGGCATCCGCGGCCTGGTCGACGACCTGCCGCTCGAGCGCATCGCCGCCTTCGCCCAGGGCCTGCGCGACCACATGCGCGCGCAGAACGCCGATCTGCTGGCGCGCATCGCCGCCGAGCAGCAGCTCGGCGACGAGACCGAGCGGCGGCTAGGCCAGGCGGTGCGCGACTTCCTCAAGGGCTTCGGGAGCGGTCCGGCGGGGACCGGCGCGCCGCTGCCGGCCGCGGGAGCGTTCCAGCAGGCCGCTGTGGAGCCGTCCGTCGAGGCGCCGGCGGAGGCGGCCGACTGACGTGGCCACCCTGCGCGACATCCGCCGGCGCATCACGTCGGTCCAGAGCACGCGCAAGATCACCAAGGCAATGGAGATGGTCGCCGCGGCCAAGCTGCGTCGCGCCCAGAGCCGTATCGAGGCCCTCCGGCCCTTCTCGATCGGCATGGTCGAGATGATGAGGAACCTCGCCACCTACTCGGAGGAGGCCCCCGAGTACGCCCTGCTCAGGGAGCACGAGCGGGGCGGCGCGGTCGCGCTCGTGGCGATGACCGGCGACCGCGGGCTCGCAGGCTCGTTCAACGCCAACGTGATCCGTCGTGTGATCGAGGAGGACCGCGCGCTGCGAGCCTCAGGGAAGGACGTGCATATCCTCGCCGTCGGTAAGAAGGGGATCGGCACGCTGCGCTTCCGCCACTACGGGCTCGAGGCGACGTGGGGCGGCCTGAGCGACCATCCCGAGTATCGCCATGCGAAGACGATCGCGAAGCATCTCATCGAGGCGTTCGTCGACGAGCGTGTGGATCGCGTGCGCGTCATCTTCAACCACTTCACGTCGCCGATGGAGCAGGAGCTGATGGATGTCTCCATCCTGCCCGTCCCGCGTGAGGAGGTCATCGACGAAGGCCGCGAGCGGCGGCCGGTGAGCTACCTGTACGAGCCCGATCCGGCGGCGATCTTCGAGCGGCTGCTGCCCGCCTACGTCGAGATCGCCGTGTACCGCGCCCTGCTCGAGTCGAGCGCCAGCGAGCAGGGCGCGCGGATGACCGCCATGCGCAACGCGAGCGAGAGCGCCGAGGAGATGCTCGGCGATCTCACGCTGGCGCTCAACCGCGCCCGCCAGGCCGCGATCACGCAGGAGATCCTCGAGGTCGTGGCGGGCGCCGAGGCCCTCGGATGAGCCGAGAACGAGCGGAGTTGAAGCTATGAACCAAGGCACAGTGGTCCAGGTCATCGGGCCGGTGATCGACGCGCGCTTCCCGGACGAGCTGCCGGCGATCTACAACGCCCTGACCGTCCCGATCGACCGCGACGGCGAGACCCACGAGCTCGTCTGCGAGGTGCAGCAGCACCTCGGCGACGACAGGGTCCGCGCCGTCGCCATGGATTCGACCGACGGCCTCGCGCGTGGCGTCGTGGTCAGCGACAGTGGCCAGCCGATAACAGTGCCGGTGGGCGAGAAGACGCTCGGTCGCCTGATCAACGTGATCGGGCAGACCATCGACCACCTCGGCGAGCTCGAGGACGTCGAGCGCTGGCCGATCCACCGCCCGGCGCCGGACTTCGAGGCCCTCGACCCGACCGACGAGGTGTTCGAGACCGGCATCAAGGTCGTCGACCTCCTCGCCCCGTACGTCAAGGGAGGCAAGATCGGCCTCTTCGGCGGCGCCGGCGTGGGCAAGACCGTCATCGTCCAGGAGCTCATCCACAACATCGCCACCCAACACGGCGGCCTCTCGGTCTTCTGCGGCGTTGGCGAGCGCACGCGTGAGGGCAACGACCTCTGGCTCGATATGAAGAAGTCCGGCGTCATCGACAAAACGGCGCTCGTCTACGGCCAGATGAACGAGCCCCCGGGCGCCCGCCTGCGCGTCGGCCTCGCCGGCCTCACGGTGGCCGAGTACTTCCGCGAGCAGGGCGGGCAGGATGTGCTGCTCTTCATCGACAACATCTTCCGCTTCGTCCAGGCCGGCTCCGAGGTCTCGGCCCTCCTCGGGCGCATGCCGAGCGCCGTCGGATACCAGCCGACGCTGGCCAACGAGATGGGCGAGCTGCAGGAGCGCATCACCAGTACGCGACGCGGCTCGGTGACCTCGGTGCAGGCCATCTACGTGCCGGCCGACGACCTCACCGACCCGGCGCCGGCGGCGACGTTCACGCACCTCGACGCGACCACCGTCCTCTCGCGGGCGATCTCCGAGAAGGGCATTTACCCGGCCGTCGACCCGCTCGACTCGACGTCGCGGATCCTCACGCGAGACGCGGTGGGCGGTGAGCACTACGAGGTCGCCACCCAGGTGCAGGAGATCCTCCAGCGGTACAAGGACCTCCAGGACATCATCGCGATCCTCGGCATGGACGAGCTCTCCGACGAGGACAAGGTCGTGGTGAACCGGGCGCGGCGCCTTGAGCGCTTCTTGTCGCAGCCGTTCAACGTCGCGGAGCAGTTCACCGGCCGCCCCGGAAAGTACGTGGCGCTGTCCGACACGGTGCGCGGGTTCAAGGACATCGCCGACGGCAGATGCGACGACCTGCCCGAGCAGGCCTTCCTCATGGTCGGCAGTATCGAGGAGGCCGTGGAACAGGGACGCAAGCTGGTGGCGGAGGACGGGCCCGCTCCGGCGCGGGAGCCATGACCGGGAACGTCCTGCACCTCGAGGTTGTGACGCCCGAAGGCGAGGTCTACCACGACGACGTCGCCATGGTCGTCCTGCCCGGCGTCGAAGGCGCGCTGGGGATCCTGGCGCGCCATCAGCCGCTGGTCACGCTGCTCGACATCGGCGAGACGCGGGTGAAGCGGCTGGACGGCACGTACGACTACATCGCCACTGGAGTCGGCTACGCGGAGGTCCTGTTCGACAGGGTCATGGTCGTGGTCGACCACGGCGAGATCGCGGGGCGTATCGACGTCGACCGCGCTGAAGAGGCGGTGCGGCGCGCGCGCGACCAGCTCGAGCGCCGGGATGACCCCGGGGCGCACGCCGAGGTCGACTTCTTCCGCGCC
>CAZTMO010000219.1:0-3913 GCA_964615105.1 uncultured Thermoleophilia bacterium | reverse complement strand
CCGTCGCTGGGAAGAACAAGACCACGGCAAGGCAAGACGTGGCGAGGCACAAGAGGTGAACCACATCGCCCAATTGTGTAGGTCCCGCCTCTGTTCGTGCGCCGCATCTCATGCGTCACCTCTCGACTGAGTGGTTCTGCCTGTGTGTCCCGAGTGTCGTGATTGCCATAGCGCGATGCCGGCAGCCAGCGCCAGCGGCACAATGCCGACGTTGGCCGCCAAGACGAAGAGAAGCCACCTTTGATAGGCCAGCCCCCCAGATTGGCCCAACGTGAGGCCAATCCCGGCTATCGCGGCTTCCGGGGCGACCGAGACGAGGATCGCGACGGCAAGCCAAGCCGCGCCCTTGCGGGGCGAACGGCCTGCGAGCGCGGAAAGAGAGTAGAGAGCAGCAGCGCCAGCTGCCAAGGCGCTGCCCCCCCACAGTAGCGGCCACCATCCACCGGGATCATCTTCTCCCCCGCAGCCGCCTAGGGCCACCAGAAGAGCTCCCTTCAAGAGAAGGAGAAGCGCGCCGAGACCGGCCAGAGCCATGGGCAAGGCCAACCCAGGATGCTTCGTCGTTCTGATGGTGCTCACAGGTCTGCTCGCGGCGATCTCTCGTCAGTCGTCGAACCAGCTTCGCGGGATTGTCAGGACCGTCGCCTTCCCAGACGACTTCCACCACTTCCCGAGGATCTTGTATCCGATAGGGTCACCGGCGCGAGTCCTCAACCGAATGCTGCGGTACATGAACACTTGGTCGCGGTTCTTCCAGTCAAACCATGTGTAGGGCTCTCCCAACTTGGGTTGCCCGTCGGCCCAAAGCTCTCCGTCATAGATCACGTATGGCTCCTTTGGAGTCCCGAGCCCGAACCAGGCGTCCCAGCGACCGACAACATGCTGTTCGACCCTCTCGCCGTTGCCCGGCAAGTTCCACTTCGTCACCGGTCCAGTCCTGAGCACAACGGGCTTGGGCATGCCCCCGGGGTGGCGCCACCGGACACCACCCGGACACCGACGGCTTCTCATGCCGTCCGCGACCTACCGGGCCCTGCTCGGCACCAGCAGCGCCGCGAGGACGAGGACGGCGGCCACCGCACCCCACATGAGGTACAGCTCGACGCCGGCCTCCGAGAACGGGCTGAAGAGGTACATCCCGACGACTCCCGCCGCCGCACACAGCATGATGACGACCCGTGCAGCCCTTGGCGCGGATGCGACGACCAGCGCCGTCCCAATCAGCGCCGCTCCAATCACGGCGAACGTCCAAATGGGCGCGAACTCGATCCACGGTACTGGCTCACACCACCTCGCCGGCGGTCATCGCAAGACCTACGTACAAACCGACGGAGTAGGTCAATGCAAGGACCCCCGTGCAAAGACAGAGGGCGGTCGCGACACGCGCCTTTCGTCGTGAGGAAGTCACGTCAGCCGACTCCTTCACCGCCCGCGTCTCCAGATCGATTCACAGCCGCGTCCATCTCAAAACCCCCACCGATACATCACGCTGAGGGGAATCTCCAGCACGGTAGCACGGCCGTCTGATTTCCACCACTTCCCGTTGATGTTGGTGAGGGCGACGCCGCCTGAGGCTGAGGTGGTCTTCTGGAAGGCAAAGACGTCCGATGCGCTCCCCATTCACGCATCACCGGCGCTTCGTTTGACGTAGGGTGTGTCCTCGTATCCATCCAGCTCATCGCACATGTGCTGCCACCGGTCGGCGATGTCGTCCTCGACCCACTCACTGTAGCCGCTCCACTGCCAGCGCATGTCCACAGCACCCGGACTCCTAGTGACGGGCGGCGGCGCCGGGAACTCCCCTCCGGGGTAGGACGCAGGTCCGAGCTCGTTGACATCGACACGGCAAGTGCCGACCACGTAGTGCCACGGCATGGTTCCACCGCTCATCGTCACATCGTCAGGACCCCATGCCGAGAAATCGCGCTGTTGGTACCCGAAGTCGTTGACCCAGCGGGCATCGTAGAAGCGTGCATGGAAGAAGTCATTCCAATCGGCACCATCGGGGCCTCGCTCGAGCACACTGGTTGTCATGCTCCAACCCTTGGCGGCAAGGTGGCCATAGGGGCTGTTCATGATGGCGCCGATCATCTGGATCCTCTGGCGCCTGGCGAACAAGGACCGCTCCGGCTGGTGGACCTTCGGCTGGATGCTGGTCCTCACCGGCGTGGAGCGCTTCGTCGTCGAGTTCGTACGCCGCAACGAGGAGGTCGCGCTCGGCCTCACGCAACCGCAGTGGGTGGCGATCGCCAGCGTCGTCATCGGGACGACGCTCGTACTGCTGTTCCGCAGGAAGCCGGCCGAGCGGATAGCGTCGCGGCGCGGCGCGAGCGCGTAGCCGGCGGCGCGCGCTACACCAGCATCTCTCCCAAGTCGACCGGCAGGGCGACGCCGGTGAGGTGCTTCGCCGCGTCTGAAGCCAGAAAGACGACGGCGTCGCGCACGGCGGAGACCGGCAGGACGGCCACCGGCAGCAGGTGCTCCGCCCGTGTGACGCGGTCGTGATCTTCTTCGCTCGCACCCGGGCCTGCCCAGACTGCGTAGGACTCGGGGTAGGTCACCATCGGCGTCTTCATCCGGCTCGGGCAGACGGCGTTGACCCTGACCCCGAGCTCACCGAGCTCCATCGCGAGGCTGGTCATGAGGCCGATGCCGCCGTGCTTGGAGGCGACGTAGTGCGACAGGTTGGCACAGCCGCGCAGGCCGGCCGTGGAGTTGACGAGCACGATCGCGCCCGACCGCTGCGCGATGAGGTGGGGGACGGTGGTCTTCAGGGTGATCCACGTGCCCTTGAGGTTCACGTCGACGGTCTCGTCCCACTGCTCCTCGGTCAGCTCCCAGAGCCTGGCGTAGGTGGTGATGCCGGCGTTGAGGACGACGATGTCGAGGCGGCCGAGGTCGCGGACGACGGCGTCGACGGCCGTCGTCATGCCGCCGAGGTCGGTGACGTCGACCTCGCGGGTGACGCAGCGGCGGCCGAGGGCCTCGACCTCGGCGCGCACCGCGGCGAGCTCGTCGGCCGAGGCGAGCGCGTACGGCGTCGTCTCGAGCGGCTTGCAGCGGTCGAACAGCGCGAGGTCGGCGCCGGCCTCGGCGAGGCCGAGGGCGACCTCGCGCCCGACGCCGCGCGCCGCGCCGGTGACGAGCCCGACGCGACCGGAGAGATCGATGCTGCTCACCTCGCCACCCACCCCCCGTCGACGAACAGCGTCTCGCCGTCGACGTAGCGCGCTTCGTCGGAGGCGAGCCAGACGATCGCGTCGGCGATCACCTCAGGGCCTTCTACGCGCCCGAGCGGGACCTGCGCGGCGAAGCGCCGCTCCTCCTCGGGATCGGTCATCGGGTTCATCGCCGTGCGGATGAAGCCCGGCGCCACGGCGTTGACGCGGATACCGTGCGGACCAAGCTCGAGCGCCATGGCTTTGGTGAGCATCCGTACGCCGCCCTTACTGGTGCAGTAGACGGAGCAGCCCTGGGCGGCGCGCTCGCCGTAGATCGAGGCCACAGTGACGATGGTCCCGCCGTGGCCCCTGGCGATCATCGCCCGCGCCGCCGCCTGGCCGCAGAACACGACGCCCTTGAGGTTCACGGCCAACGTCAGGTCGAGATCCTCTTCCGTGACCTCGAGGAAGGGCCGGTCGCGCGACACGCCGGCGTTCGCGACCATGACGTCGAGGTCGCCAAGCTCCAGGCAGGCCTCGACGAGGCGGTCGACGTCGGCGCGCCGCGCGACGTCCGCCACGACTACGGCGCACTCGTGGCCGGCGGCGCGGATCAGCCCGGCCGTCTCGTCGAGCCCGGCCGGCACGACGTCGGAGACGACGAGGCGGGCGCCGGCGGCCGCGAACGCGACCGCCGTCGCCCGCCCTATGCCGCTGCCGGCGCCGGTGACGGCGACGACCTTGCCGCGCAG
>CAZTMO010000218.1:0-3915 GCA_964615105.1 uncultured Thermoleophilia bacterium | reverse complement strand
CGACCTCGGCGTTGCCGTCGATGATGGCCTGCTTGAGCTGGTCTTTCACGTCGACTTTCCCTCCTTCGCCCTGGCGTAGTGGGCGTCGAGCTCCGCGACGATGGCGCGCATCTCAGCGAGCACGCTCTCGGGGAGCGGCGCCGGGCGGTGGGTCTCGAGGATGTGCCGCGCCTCCTCCGTGGCGCGGGTGTGAATGTCGGTGCCGCCGTCGGCGGCCCAGTCCTCGCGGACACGGCGGTCGATGAGGCGCGACATGGAATGCTCGCGCATGTGGGCGTAGGTGTCGGCGCACGAGAGGAAATCGCCGAAGGGTCCGATCTCGTGGATCAGGTCGACGGCGAGAGCATCGTCGTTCACGGTGATCCCGCTCAGCGTCCGTTTGATCATCTGCGCGAACTCGTTGTCCATGACGAGCTGGCCGTAGTCGAGCGTCTGGCCCGACTCGATCATCCCCAGACCGTAGATCAGGTTGGCCCCTGCCAACGCCGACATGAGTCCGGTGAGGGTCTTCTCGTGGCCGGCCTGCGCGTCGCCGATCTTCGAGTCCGCCTACAAGCCGGCGACCCAGCACGGCACCGAGTAGTAGCGCGCCATCGCTGCCACGGCGGCGTTGAGGAGCGTCGCCTCGGGGGTGCCTACTGAGGCGGTGGCGTAGCGCATGTCCATGGGCGAGGCGGAGGAGCCGTAGACGAAGGGCGCGCCTTTGTCGGCGAGTTGGGTGAGCACAAGCGAGGCGAGCACCTCGGCGTTGCTCACGACGAGCGCCCCGGCGAGGCGCAGGGGCGTCGTGGCCCCCGCCATGGCCATGGTGATGACCACGTTCGGCACCCCGGCCTTGGCGGCACTCAGCACCGGATCGGTGAACTCGCGGTGGAGTCGCAGGGGACTCACCGGGCAGGCGCCCTCGAAGACGATGGGACGCCGCCTGAGCTCGTCGCGGCCGCCGACGACGGCGGCGGCAACGTCCCAGGCGGCCTCCGTCTCCTCCCGGGAGAGAGTCGCCGCGCAAACACACTTGGTGGTATTGGCGAGCGCGGCCTCGACATGGTGTACGTCGGCGGTCTCGGGGGGCACGTCACTCGCGTTCAGGGCCATCTCGAAGACGTCGACCTCGGACATAGCGTCACAGAAGCGCGCCGCCTTGCCGACATCGCGCTTGGTGGCGGCGCGGCGTCCTCCCGTGTACGGGTCGATCAGGAAGGGCGCCTCGCCGAAGTTGGTGAAGCCCACCCGGTCGCCGCCCACCATGACGTCGTCCTTGGGGTCCCGACCGGCGAAGAGCACGAGCGGCGGGGCGGAGCGGACGGCCGCCTCGACCACGTCGGCGGGAATCTTGACCACGCCGCGCTTGTCGCTCGTGTCGCAGCCGCCCTCGGCGTACAGGGCTCGCGCCGTGTCGTCCTCGACATAGATGCCCGTCTGCTGCAGCGCCTCGAGAGTGGCGAGGTGCACGTCTTCGCACTCCTCGCCGGTGAAGAGCCCGAGACCGCAGCCTTCCTGGCGCCTCCGCCCGGTGTGATGGTTGCGTTTCACGGTCTCTCCTTTCTCTTTCCTGCACCTCGTATCTCGCTGTACACTCAGACAGCGAGTAGCACTATCTTACAGCGATCGCCGAAGCCGTCAAGCGAGGCAGCCCGGCTGGACAGTGTGGCAGGTGAAGTGGAGAGTGGCCGGCAGAAGCGCGAGTGGCCGACGAAGACAGAGGGTCTGTCTGCAGACGATATCGTAGCGTCATGACGAGAAGAGCCAGACACGGAGCTCCGAGTCAGCGCGCCGGCGTACGGGACACTACACGCGCGCGGATCGTCGAGGCGACGATCGATTCTGTGGCGGCACAAGGAGCAGCAGGCGCGTCGCTGGGCGCGATCGTGAGACGCGCCGGCGTCTCGAGGAGTCTCGTGGGCTATCACTTCGGGAGCAAGGCGGACCTGCTGGTGGCCGCCTTCGAACAGCTCTGCGATGGGTATCGCGAGATGCTCGGCATGCTGTCCGAGGAGCCGACCGCCGACCCGGTGGAGGCGGCGAGCAAGCTTGATGAGGCGCTGCGCAAGAGCTTTGTCTGGCCGGCGCGTTTCAGGGAGAGACAGTATGCTTACTTCGGCTTCTGGGCCATGGCGAGGACGGACGCCAAACTCAGGATGGTGAACCGGAGAGTCTACGATGAGGTCGCGGCATACCTCGGCATGTTGCTGGGCTCAATCGCCAGGGCGAGAGGACGCACGATCAACGAGAAGGCGGCCGGGCTCGAGCTGTCGGCCACGATCGACGGAGCTTGGTTGCACCTCACAACGGGCGTCGACGGCTTCACTCGCGAGATCGCGCTGCGGATCTGCAGCGAGTGCGTGGCGCGCATCCTGGAGCGCGACGACGTGCCGTCGGGACCGTCGTGAAGCGGTCAGGGCGTCGGTCGCGAAGACGTCCGGTCCTCGCCGTGTTGATTCTGCGTCGCCGGGGAGTCAGGCTGTGCACACGGCCCACTCACGTGAGGTGCCAAGATGACCGACGGGAACCCGGGCGCGGCGGCGCGCGCTCCGATCCGAGCGCCGCACGGCGCGCAGTTGAGCTGTCGCGGCTGGCAGCAGGAAGCCGCGCTGCGCATGCTCATGAACAACCTCGACCCCGAGGTCGCCGAACGGCCCGGGGACCTGGTCGTGTACGGCGGCGCCGGCAAGGCGGCGAGGGACTGGGCGTGTTACGACGCCATCGTCGCCACGCTGCGCCGCCTGAAGGACGACGAGACGCTGCTCGTCCAGAGCGGCAAGCCCGTCGGCGTCTTCCAGACTCACGAGCGGGCCCCGCGCGTCCTGATCGCCAACGCCAACCTCGTGCCCGACTGGGCGAGCTGGGACGAGTTCCGTCGCCTCGACGCCCTGGGGCTCACGATGTACGGGCAGATGACCGCCGGCTCGTGGATCTACATCGGCACGCAGGGCATCCTTCAAGGGACGTATGAGACCTTCGCCGCCGCAGCCGCCAAACGGCCCGGCGGCTCGCTCAAGGGAACGCTGACGCTCACCGCCGGTCTCGGCGGCATGGGCGGCGCGCAGCCGCTCGCGGTGACGATGAACGAGGGCGTCGCCCTCTGCGTGGAGGTCGACCCCGAGCGCATCGCGCGCCGCATCGAGCACGCTTACCTCGACAAGGGCACCGACTCGCTCGACGAGGCGCTGAAGTGGGCCGACGAGGCGCGCGCCGCAGGCACGCCGCTCAGCATCGGCCTCTGCGCCAACGCCGCCGACGTGTATCCGGAGCTCGTGGGACGTGGCATCACCCCGGATCTCGTCACCGACCAGACGTCGGCACACGACACGCTGAACGGGTACGTCCCCAACGGGATGACGCTGCCCGAGGCGCTCGCGCTGCGCAAGGCCGACCCGGACGAGTACGTGCGCCGCGCCTGCGCGAGCATCCTCGTCCACGTGCAGGCGATGGTCGCTCTGCAGAAGGCGGGCGCCGAGGTCTTCGACTACGGTAACAACATCCGCGGTGTGGCGAAGGACCAGGGCTACGCCGACGCCTTCGCCTTCCCCGGTTTCGTCTCCGCGTACATCAGGCCGCTGTTCTGCGAGGGTAAGGGACCCTTCCGCTGGGCGGCGCTGTCCGGGGACCCGGCGGACATCGCGCGCACCGACCGCGCCGTCCTCAAGACCTTCCCCGAGAACGGGTCTCTGGCGCGCTGGATCCGCATGGCCGGTGAGAAGGTGCACTTCCAGGGGCTCCCGTCGCGCATCTGCTGGCTGGGGTACGGCGAGCGCGCGAAGATGGGCCTCGCCTTCAACGAGCTGGTGCGCTCCGGCGAGGTCGCGGCGCCGGTCGTCATCGGCCGCGACCACCTCGACTCAGGCTCGGTCGCCTCGCCTTACCGCGAGACCGAGGCGATGCGCGACGGCAGCGACGCGATCGCCGACTGGCCGC